>JBJHAZ010000228.1:0-4239 GCA_050485225.1 Gammaproteobacteria bacterium | reverse complement strand
TGAGGTTGGGCCTCGACCCCCAGTGGCGCTCCAGGCGCTGCTGGACCGGATGGAACAGCAGGCTGATCACCACGGCCCAGAATACGGGCGCAAAAAAGGGTTTGAGAAGTATCAGAAACAGCAGGGATACCGCCGCCAGCATCAACAGAAAGGTGCGCTGCTCAATCTTGTTGTCCACCATGAGCTCCAGAGGAATCAATCCGTTATCACCCACGCGGTGGCGGGCGCTCCTGAACCCATCCTAGCGCATTTTCTGGTCGGTCAGGTTGCGGCGTGCCTCAATGGAAGCGATGGGTCGCCGGAGCGCGCTCCTGCTCGTCGGGCAACAGGAAGTCGAGTTCCGACAGCTCGGCGGCCAGACGGGTCGTCATGTCCTGGGTGGTGGTCACGAACAGCACGAACTGGGCCGCATCAATACCGGCACCCGTGAGGGCCGTGGCACCGGCGACCAGCTGGGGCATGGCGTCATCGACCACATCGAGGAACAGCTTGATGGTGGGGTAACCGGCGTTGAGTCGACCCAGATCGGCGGCCAGCGGCAGCATGGCGGTGGGACGCACGACAAATTCAGTACTGATCAGCAGGCCCCAGTCCTCGATAAAGAGACGGGCTTCCACCACGCCCGCCAGCGATTGCACCGCGCTCAGGTGCAGGCCGTTGCACTGGTCACAGAGGTAATAACTGATACCGGCCTCACGCAGCCACTGATGGACGTGATCGGCCAGCTGGGGGGATTGCTCGTTCATTGCGCCTTTCCAAACAGGGGGCGGCGGGGCATCCGCCGGGCGGGGTATTGTACGCCACCCCCCCTGACACCCCCAAGCAAACAGCCACTCCCAAGCAGAGAGGCTCATGGCAGAGAGGTTCACCGAGCCAGGAGACGTACCCAGGCAAAGCGGCACAGCCAGGCCCGTTGGTGCGCCGGCGGCATCAGACCGGCGGGATAGCGGCGATGCGCTGCTCCACCCGCTCCATGCGCGGCAGCATCACCCGCATGGAGCCCAGGGACATTTCCAGCAGGGCATCGCTGTCGTCGCTGCCGCTGTGCAGCTCGGTGTACGGTGCCACCGGTATCGACTGGGGAATGGAATCGAGCCTGACGGCAAAGAAACCCAGGCCGGCGGCATCGTGGATGGCGTTGAAAATGGCGACCCGGTTGATGCGGTCCAGGGGTGGCGGCTCGCCACCGAACCACGCCTCCATCGACACCAGTGGTATGCGCCGCTCGCGCCAATTGATCCAGCCGTAACAGAAGCCGCCATCGCCCCCGGCGGGCGATTCCATGCTGCTGAACACCTCCGCGACCGCGGTGCTGGGCACCAGCAGCTTGCGGCCGACCAGTGACAGCACCAGGCAGTTGATGCGCGATGGCAAGGGCTCGGTACCGTGGGTGGGTTGGTTCACTCGATCACTCCGTCCGTTTTGCGGGGCCGCCGGCCGGTCAGGCTGCGGCGACCCGATTCATCCTGCCTGGTGTTGCCGGAACCGCGCCCGGCCGTGGGCCAGCATGCCGCGCACGATCTCCAGCAGGACCTCTTCCTGATAGGGCTTGCCGAGGTAGTGATCCGCGCCCAGCGAGAGGGCGTGTTCGCGGTGCTTCTCGCCGGTACGGGAGGTAATCATGACGATCGGCAAGTCCTTGAGTCGCTGGGTGGAACGCACCAGCCGGGTCACCTCGAAACCGTCCATGCGCGGCATCTCGATGTCGAGCAGCATGATGTCGGGGTGATGGTCCTGCAGCATGCGCATGGCATCGATACCATCCTTCGCGGTGATCACGCTGTAGCCTTCCCGCTCCAGGAAGCGGGTGGTGACCTTGCGCACCGTCACCGAATCGTCCACCACCATCACCGTGGGCACATGGGGCGTCTCGGCAATGTCCGGGACGGCCGTCATCAGCGGTGCCGGCATCGGCATCGCCACCTGTTCGCGCAGCAGCGCCTGCAGGTCGAGGATCACCACGACACGACCGTCGCCCATGATGGTGGCACCGGACAGGCCGGGAACCCGGCTGAACTGCGGACCCAGGGTCTTCACCACGATCTCGCGACTGCCCTCGAGGCGATCGACCTGCACGGCGTAGTTACGGCCGTCGCTGCGCATGAGTACCACCGGCAGATGGCGACCCACAGCGGTGTCGAGGATGGGGTGGATGTCCGGCGACAGCAGGTTGCCCAGATAGCGCACCTGGTAGTCCTCGCCACCGTAACTGATGGTCTGTTCCGGGTGCTGATAGAGCTTGACCAGGTCGTCCACATCAATGCGCGTCACACCGGTGATGGTGTTCAGCGGCAGTGCGTAGGAGTCCTCGCCGACCCAGATCATCAAGGCCCGGTTGATGGACAGGGTAAAGGGCAACCGGAGGGTGAATTCCGTACCGGCACCGGGATGGCTGTTGATGGCCACCGACCCGCCCAGCTGGCGCACTTCGCTATTGACCACGTCCATGCCCACACCGCGGCCGGACACCTCGGTAACCTGCTGGGAGGTGGAGAAGCCGGGCGCGAAAATGAACTGCTGGATCTCGTGATCACTGAGCACCGCCTGCTCGGTGATCAGGCCATTGGCCACCGCCTTGGCGCGAATGGACGGCACATCCAGCCCGCGACCGTCATCGGCCAGGCGAATCAGCACGTCGCCCCCTTCGCGAGCCAGGCTGATGGACAGCAGGCCCTCCGGGTTCTTGCCGACGGCCGCGCGTTGTTCGGCGGATTCGATGCCGTGATCGACGGCATTGCGGATCATGTGCTCGAGCGCGGGCACGATGCGCTCGAGAATGGTTCGGTCGAGTTCGCCTTCGACACTCTCGAGGTTCAGGTTGACCTGCTTGCCCAATGAGCCGGAGACTTGGCGGACAATGCGCCGCAGGCGGGGCACCATGCGCGAGAACGGCACCATGCGGGTGCGCATCAGGCTTTCCTGCAGGTCGGTATTGATGCGCGACTGGTGCAGCAGCAGGGTTTCCGCATCGCGCGCCTTGTCCAGCAAGGTGTCGCGCAGGTCCTGGAGGTCGGAGGCCGACTCCAGCAGGCTGCGCGACAGTTGTTGCAGCTCGGAATAGCGGTCCATCTCCAGCGGATCAAAGGCCTCCTGGCCGTCGGAGGCCTCGATCTGCTCGCGCCGGAACATCACCTGGGCATCGGTTTCGATACCGAGTCGGCGCACCTGGTCGTGCATGCGACGGATGGTGGCTTCCATCTCGTCGAGGGAGAACATGAACTCGTTGACGTGCTGCTCCACCTGGCCGCGCGAGATACTGGCCTCACCCGCCAGGTTGACCAGCGAATCGAGCACCGGCGCGGCCAGCCGCACCGCCTCCTGGTTGGCCGCGCTGGCCTGTTCGGCAGCGGTGCCCACATCGTCCAGCCCCCGCTGGGTGCCGACGAAGGGGATGATCTCGGCGCTCGGCCAGCTCTGTTCGACGGATTGCTCCGGTTCGCTCTGAACGTCGACCGGTGCGCTCGGCTCACCGGGGGATTCGGACTCCTCGGGCTGCGCCACCACAGTCGCTGTGGCGGCCAGATTGCGGAACTGACCGCGAATGCCCTCGACGCCGTGCACCAGCGCGTCGTGATAGGCCAACATCGTCGCGATGGGTGCCGTATTGCCGATGCAGACACCGGTTTCAGTGGACTCCACCTCCGACTCCAGCTCGTGGCTGATGTCGGCCAACAGGTCGAGGCAGGCCATGCGGGCACCACCCTTGAAGGTGTGCAGGGCGCGCTTGAGAGTTTCCGGTTGCTCCCGGTCCGACGGCTGCTCGCGCCACTCGTGGAACGCGTGCTCCATGGCTTCCAGCAACTCGTCCGCCTCGGCCAGGAACAGTTCGACGATCTCCGCGTCGGTATCGTCGGGCAGGTCGAGCGCGACGAGCCGCTCGCGCAGCTCTTCGCCCACCACACGGGCGTCGCGCGCCGCCACGCCCACCGCAGCCAATGTCGCCAGCAGTTCGTCGGACACCGACGGCATTTCCTGATGGGCAGCCAGCGCATCGCACATGCCCAGCAAGGCTTCGCGGGCCTGCAGCAGGCTGGCGGGCCACGCCTGATCCACCGGCCCGAGCCATGCCGACAGGCGCCGGGCAGCCGCCTCCAGTGCGTGCGCCATCGCCACCACGGCATCGCAGCCGGCGGTGGTGGCGTGATCGCTGATGCCGGTGAGTTCGCCGGCAAGCATACCGAAATATCCCTGATCCACCGCCGCGCCGGCTTCCAGCTCGGCAACCACGCGATCGAGGCT
>JBJHAZ010000227.1:0-4240 GCA_050485225.1 Gammaproteobacteria bacterium | reverse complement strand
CCACGGTACGGTTCAGCTGTTCCGACAGGTACATGCAGCGACTGGCGGAATACTCGATGATCTTGACGTTGTAGTCCCGCTCGATGGCCTTGGCGAGGCGGAAGCCGATGTTGCCACCACCAGCGATCACGATGCGCTTGTAGGCATTTTCAAGTCGCTGCATCTCGCCCATCACCGAGCGGATGTTTTCCTTGGCGGCGATGAAGAACACCTCGTCGTCCACCTCGATCACCGTGTCGCCCTCGGGAAAGATCGGTCGATCGCGACGGAAGATGGCGGCGACCCGGGCATCGACGTTGGGCATGTGTTCGCGCAGCGAACGCAGTTCGTGGCCCACCAGTGGTCCTTCGCGGTACACCCGCACCGCCACCAGCTGCAGGGCGCCTCCGGCAAAGTCGAGCACCTGCAAGGCGCCTGGCCGCTCCAGCAGACGGTGGATGTAGTCGGTAACCACCTGCTCCGGTGTGATCAGTACATCGACGGGCACGGCGGCATCGTGGAACAGCCGGGTACGGTATTTGTCGGACACGTAGCTCGCGTCCCGCACCCGCGCGATACGGGTGGGCGTGCGGAACAGGGTGAAGGCCACCTGGCAGGCCATCATGTTGATCTCGTCACTGTCGGTGACGGCCACCAGCATGTCGGCGTCCTCGATACCGGCGCGCACCAGGACGTCCGGGTGGCTGCCGCGCCCTTCCACCGTGCTCATATCGAGGCGCTCCTGCAGGTCGCGCAGCCGTCCGCCGTCCACGTCGATGAGGGTGATGTCGTTGGCCTCGTTGGTCAGAATTTCTGCGAGCGAGGCACCTACATTGCCTGCGCCGACGATGACGATCTTCATGGTTGGGGTCCGTTGGAAGCGGAAGAGGGGTGTTTGCGCAGCACAGCGTAGTAGAAGCCGTCGTGGCTGTCGCCCGTCGGCAGCAATTGGCGTCCGCAGCGGGTGGCCAGCCCCCAGGGGGCCTCGATGACGGGATTGCTGGCGTCGGGCTGTCGGGCGAGGAAGTCACGGATGACGGCGTCGTTTTCCGCGGGCAGCACCGAGCAGGTGGCGTACAGCAGGGTGCCGCCTGGTTTGAGGGTCTGCCAAAGACGTTGCAGCAGCAGGCCCTGAAGCCGCGCCAGCGGCTCGATGTCGCTGGCCCGGCGCAGCAGTTTGATGTCCGGGTGGCGGCGAATGACACCGGTGGCGGAACAGGGCGCGTCGAGCAGGATGCAGTCGAACGAGCTGCCGTCCCACCAGGTATCCACATCCTGCGCCTCGGCGGCGATCAGCTCGGCCCGCAGCTGCAGTCGCTCGAGGTTCTCGCGGACCCGCGCCAGTCGCGCGGGATCACTGTCGAGGGCGATCAGGCCGGCGAGGGCCGGCTGCCGCTCGAGCAGGTGGCAGGTCTTGCCGCCGGGTGCTGCACAGGCGTCGAGAATCCGCTCGCCGGGCTGCGGGTCGAGCAGTTGCGCGGCCAGTTGCGCCGCCTCGTCCTGCACGCTCATGTCACCGGCGCCGAACCCGGGCAGTGCCTCTACGGCGGCCGGGCGCTCGAGGTAGATACCGGTCTCGGCGAAGGGTGCCGGGCGGGCCTCGATGTCGGCGGCGGCCAGAGCCTGCAGCGCCGAGTCGCGGTCACCGTGCTGCCGGTTGACGCGCAGGCACATGGGCGGCCGTTGGTTGTTGCCGGTGACGATGTCCTGCCAGTGCTGCGGCCAGGCGTTGGTCAGCTCGTCCAGCAGCCATTGAGGGTGAGCGCTTGCATACGTGGTATTCTCTGCCAGTGCGGCGTTGATGGCATCGCGCTGGCGCTCGGCATTGCGCAGCACGGCGTTGATCAGGCCCTTGGCCCAGGGTTTCTTCAGGCGCGTCGCTGCCGCCACGCTCTCGTTGAGCACGGCATGACTGGGGGTGTTGAGGTAGTCGAGCTGATAGAGGCCGCAGGCCAGCAGTGCCTGTATGTCGAAGTCCTTCTCGCGCAACGGCTTCTGCAGCAGGTGTTGCAGAACAAGCTCCAGCCTCGGGTACCAGCGGGCGGTGCCGAAGCAGATTTCCTGGAGCAGGGCGCGGTCGCGCTCGGCCACCTGGGCACTCAGGGGGGGCAGCAGGGTGGCGAGCGAACCTTCCTGACGCAGCAGTGCCGCGACGGCGCGGGCGGCGGCAACGCGGGTATTCACGTTGGGTTACTCACCCAGTCGCTGCCCGGTGGCAAACAGGGCCGCTCGGGATTTGAGCACCTCGGCAACCGCCATGCGGCTCTTGCCCGGCAGCTGGATCTCGGTGAGCAGCAGATCACCGCTGCCGGTGGCAACACGGATGCCGTCGCCAGTGGCTGCAGTGATGGTGCCCGGTTCGTTTGATGAGGCGGACGCGCAGGCGCGGGCCCGCCAGATGCGCACGCGCTCGGCGGCCACCGTGGTCCAGCACACCGGCACCGGGTTGAAGGCACGGATCTGCCGCTCCAGCTCCACGGCCGGTCGCTGCCAGTCGAGCCGTGCTTCGTCCTTGGAGATCTTGCGGGCATAGCTGGCGTGGTGATCGTCCTGGGGCTCCGGCCGGGCCGTTCCGGCCGCGAGCACCGCCAGCGCATCCAGCAGAGCGGGCGGGCCGAGGTCGGCCAGACGATCGTGCAGACTGCCACCGGTCTCGCTTGTGTTCAGGGGGCAAGCGACCTTGAGCAGCATGTCGCCGGTATCCAGCCCCTCATCCATCTGCATGATGGTTATACCGGATTCGGTATCGCCGGCCTCGACGGCGCGCTGGATGGGTGCCGCGCCGCGCCAGCGCGGCAGCAGCGAGGCGTGCACGTTGATGCAGCCCAGACGCGGGGTTTCCAGCACGGCGGCCGGCAACAGCAGGCCGTAGGCCACCACCACCATCAGGTCCGCGCCCAGTGCGTGGAGCCGGGCCTGTTCGTCCGGGTCGCGCAGGGTGGCGGGCTGGAACACGGGAATGCCGTGGGCCTCGGCCAGCTGCTTGACCGGGCTCGGCTGCAGCTTCTTGCCGCGGCCGGCCGGTCGATCCGGCTGGGTGTAGACGGCCACGACACGGTGTCGGCCGTCCCTGAGCAGTGCCGCGAGATGGGCGGCGGCAAAATCGGGTGTGCCGGCAAAGACGATGTCGAGAGCAGGCACGGGGGAGTCGGCCACGGACGGTCTTCCCTGTTGGCGCCGGGTCAGGCGCTGCGGTGGAGTTTTTCGAGCTTGGTGCGGATTCGCTGGCGCTTGAGGGGCGACAGGTAATCGACGAACAGCTTGCCCTTGAGGTGATCGAGCTCGTGCTGGATGCAGACCGCCATCAGCCCCTCTGGCTCCAGTTCGAAGGGCTCGCCGTTGCGGTCCAGCGCGCGCACGCGGATGTGTTCCGGGCGGCTGACGGTCTCGTAGAAGCCCGGCACGGAGAGGCAGCCTTCATCGCACTCACGGGTGGCGCTGTCGAGCACCTCGACCTCGGGGTTGATGAACACCATGGGCTCGTTGCCCGCTTCGGACAGATCCATCACCACCACCTGCTGGTGCACGTTCACCTGGGTGGCCGCCAGGCCGATACCCTTGGCGTCGTACATGGTCTCGAGCATGTCGTCCACCAGCCGGCGGATGGTGTCGTCGACCGCCGCCACGGGTGTGGCCTGGGTACGCAGGCGCGGGTCGGGAAATTCAAGGATTGTGAGTATGGCCATAGATCGCTGCCGTTGTCGGCGCAGGTTGAGCTGTGGTGGGGGCTGCAGCGGCGGGTTTGTCCGCCCGAACGTGCCCAAATTCAGGAAAATGTAGTATACACTTTAGCGACAACAAGCGGGATCTGGATACAGGGAGAAAGGAAGATAATGAGAACATCGCTGCTGGGAATTTGCTTCGGGCTGGCATCGCTGCTGGCACTGGCCCAATCGCCACTCAATGACGACGTCCCCGACGAGTATGTGGTCAAGCGGGGTGATACGTTGTGGGATATCTCGGGCATGTTTCTGCGCAACCCGTGGATGTGGCCGGAAATCTGGCACGTCAACCCGCAAATCCGCAACCCGCACCTGATCTACCCCGGGGATGTCATCCAGTTGATCTATATCGACGGCCAGCCGCGCCTGACCGTCAGCCGTGGCCGGGACGTTACCCTGAGCCCCGAGATTCGCGAGGTGCCCCACGCCGATGCCATTCCGGCGATCCCGCTCGACGTCATCAATAATTTCCTGTCGCGCAATCGTGTCGTGGAGCCCGGCGTGCTGGAGGCCGCTCCCTATGTGCTGGCCGGCAGTGA
>JBJHAZ010000226.1:0-4255 GCA_050485225.1 Gammaproteobacteria bacterium | reverse complement strand
CTCGAGGGCAAGCTCGTCGCGCTCGCGCACCAGCCGCTCCCGCTCCACCGCCAGCTGCTTCCGTCCCCGTGTCGCGACAATGATCCAGGGCAGGGTCACTGCCAGCACCAACAGCGCGGGGAGCAACCACCCTCCATTCACGATCCAGGCTTCGGGCACTGCGCTATTCTCCCAACAAAGACATGAGTCACCACGGAGATACCGGGTGAGCGATCAGGATGAGACCGGCTCCAGCAGGCGCTCGCGAATGCGCTCGAGCACCGCCGTCTCGATACCGACCCCGCGCGTCAGGAACTGCTCGACCGTGTCGTGGCGGTGCTCGATGATATCGAAGGCCGTCTGCAGGTACGCCGGCTCCACATTGAACACCGGCCTCATCAGCTCGAGACTGTTGGCATCGCCATAATCCGCAGCCTGGGGCACGCGACTCGCCAGGTCGACCCGGTCCGAGTAGTACTGCTGACTGAGCATGAAATCCTCGAATATCCGCTCGCGCTCCACCCCCAGCACGGACTGGATCAGGGCACAGGACACACCGGTGCGGTCCTTGCCGCCGCTGCAGTGAATCAGCACGCCACGCTGGGTCGGGCGAGCCAGTCGTTCGAAAATCTCCCGATAATAGGGAAAGATGGCGTCATCGGTCACCAGCAGCTCGTAGACGTTGAGCATGATCTGCCGCACCGACTCCACCGCATCGCTGTCGCTTACATCGGCGCGGGCGCGCTCCAGCGTCGACAACCCTCGCTCGGCCAGCAACGGCAGGTGCAACAACTCCGGCTGACTACGTCCCTGCCAGCGGGTGGGCGCCCGCTCCTGTTCCGAGCCGCGCCTGAGATCGCACACCAGCTCGATATCGAGGCTGTCGAGCACCCGGTAGTCCTCGAGGGTCAGTGCCGACAACCGGTCGGAACGAAACAGCTGGCGCCAGCGCACCCGCAGCCCGTTGCCGGCGGGGTAGCCGCCGAAGTCACGAAAATTGAGCGCGCCTTCCAGGGGGATGTGGCGGGAAACCGGGAGGTTCATGGGGCAAACAGGGTCCGTGTCGGGGCTCAAGCGCCCCATTATGGCGCTTACGACCCCCTTTCTGCCAGTGACCCGCCTGTCATGATCGTGTCATCACGGTGCCCGTACCTTGTCATCAGAGCGTCCGCGCCCGTCTGCGCCGCTTTGGATGCGAAAGCGGGCATTTTGGCACTGCTTGTGCTTTACTCAGACTCATACCACTACAGGGAGGACATCAGAGGCATCCAAACCGAGGCACGACGACACAGCCCGATGTCGAGCCCAAACCCATGGCCGACATCGATCATCCGAACCTGACCGCACAAAAGGTAGGACATGACCATGGCGAAAATGCAGCTTGCAGCTGACCAGCAACCCGATCTGCCCACCCTCTACGTCCTCGATACCAACGTTCTGATCCACGACCCCACCGCCCTCCTCAATTTCGAAGAACACCACGTCATGATTCCCATGACGGTTCTGGAAGAACTCGACAAACTCAAAAGCGGCAACAAGCCGGTGGCCGCCGACTGCCGCCAGGCGATCCGCGAGATCGACAAGATCCTCGGCCGCTCCTCCCCGGAGGATGTGGAAAGCGGCGTACCCATCCGTCGCGGCGACAAGAGTCCGCCCAGCGGGCGCCTGTCGGTGATCATGACCGAACTGCCCGACAATCTCGCCATCCTGCCCACCCACCTCAACGACAACCGCATTATCAACGACGTCTGCCTGCTGCGGCAGAGCCACCCCGGCCAGCGCGTGGTGCTGGTCACCAAGGACATCAACATGCGCCTCAAGGCGCGCAGCTGCGGTATCGACTCGGAGGACTACCACAGCGATCAGCTGGTCACCGATATCGAACAGCTCAACAAGGGCTACCTGGAGTTTGCCGGCAACTTCTGGGACTTGGTGGACGAGGTATCCACCGAACAGCAGCTGGGCCGCACCCTCCACCACCTGCCCCGCAAGGAGCCGCTCAAGGACATCTACCCCAACCAGTTCCTGATCGACGAGTGTGGGTTCGTGGGCCGGATCGTGTCGGTGCAGCCCGATACGGTCACCGTGCTGCACATCGACCGACAGGCCTTCATGCAGCAGCAGGCGTGGGGATTGATGCCCCAGGACATCTACCAGGCCATGGCCCTGAACCTGCTGATGGACCCCGACGTGCATCTGGTGAACCTGACCGGGTCGGCCGGCTCCGGCAAGACCATCCTTGCGCTGGCGGCGGCACTGGACATGACGGTCGCCAACAAGCTCTACCGGCGCATCATTGCCACCCGCAGCACCCAGGGGCTGGACGAGGACATCGGTTTTTTGCCCGGTACCGAGGCCGAGAAGATGGAACCCTGGCTCGGCGCCATTACCGACAACCTGGAGGCGCTGCACTGCAACGACGAGGACTGCAGCGGCAGCATCGATTATGTGATGGGCAAGGTGCCGCTGCACTTCAAGTCGCTCAACTACATCCGTGGGCGCAGCTTCCAGCACAGCCTGATCCTGATCGATGAGTCCCAGAACCTGACACCCCACCAGATCAAGACCATCATCACGCGGGCCGGCAATGGCTCGAAGGTCATCTGCCTGGGCAACCTGGCGCAGATCGACACCCCCTACCTGAGCCCCACCAGCTCGGGCCTCACCTACCTCACCGAGCGCTTCAAGGACTTTGCCTTCGGCGGCAACATCAAGCTGCAGGGTGTACCCCGCTCCGCCCTGGCGGAATACGCGGAATCACACCTCTAGCGGCAACCGCCCCTTTGTCCGATTCCCGACTCGGGGTCGGGCAAAGGGGTTTTCCTCGCCCCCGGCATAGGGCTACGGCCCCGCCAGCGCCGCCACCACGGTCATCAGGAAACGGGTCGCCTCGCCACCGGTCACCACCCGGTGATCGAAGGTCAGCGACAAGGGCATCACCGCACGGACCACCGGCTGGCCAGCCACCGCCACCACCTGGTCACGCACCCGGCCGGCGCCGAGAATCGCCACCGTGGGCGGCATCACCACCGGATCGGAATAGCGCCCGCCGATGACACCGTAGTTGGAGAGGATGATGGTGTAGCCCCGCAGCTCCTCCGCCGGAATGCGGCGCGCCCGCACATCCGCCTTGATGCGCTCGAGCCCCTCGCGCAGGTCGCTGTCGCTGCGACCGGCCACGTCGCGCAACACCGGTACAAACAAGCCGTCGGGCGTATCCACCGCCATGCCGAGGTCAATTCTCTGGAGCACCCGCCGACCCATGGCGTGGGCGTCGTACCAGACATTCAGCGCCGGCTCGGCCTCGCAACCGGCCTGCATGGCACGCACCAGCCGCAGGGTGACATCACCACCCGGGTACCAGTCGCCCAGCAGCGCATCCTCGGTCACGGTAACGTCGGCCACCTCCGCGTGCGCCTGGGTCATGCTGCGCGCCATGGCGCGGCGGGGGCCGCGCAGGGATTCCAGCGGCCCGGCCTCCGCCAGCACCCGCGCCACCCGCTCCACATCGGCGGCGGTGATCAGGCCATCGGGGCCACTGGGGGTCACCACCGCCAGATCCACGTCGAGCCGCCGCGCCAAAGCGCGCACGGCCGGGGTGGCCTTGAAGGAGGTGCGGTTGCCGCCAACAGCGGCGGCCTCTTCCCGCAGGGTGCCGCCACCGCTTTTCACCGCGCCCACCACGGTGCCGCTGTCTGCCCGCTCCCGGTCGGGATTGGCCTTGCCTCCAGGTGCCTCCCCGTCCTGCGCCGCAAATCCCACCAAGGGTGTACCCACCCGATGAATATCGTCCACCGCACCGAACAGCTTCTCGATGGTGCCGGCCCAGGGTGCGGGAATATCGACGATGGCCTTGTCGGTTTCGACCGCCACCATCAGGTCACCGGCCGCCACCGTATCGCCCGGACTGACGTACCATTCTCGGATCTCGGCTTCGGCCAGGCCCTCACCCAGGTCGGGCAGATTGAACAGCTTCATGAAACCCCCTTATTCCTTCATCAGGCTTCCTTCATCAGGCTACTCGATCGCGGACTGCTCGATCACGGACGAGCGCAACCCGAACCTCTGCGGTAGTGGCCTCAACCGAACGCCAGCGTTCGCCTGACCGCCTCGACAATACGCACCACATCGGGAATATAGGCCAGCTCGTTGCGATACAGGGGCATCACGGTGTCGTACCCGGTCACCCGTGCCACCGGCGCCAGCAGGCCGAGCAGGCCCTGCTCGGCCAGCAGTGCGGCGATCTCGGCGCCGAATCCGGCGGTGCGAGGCGCCT
>JBJHAZ010000225.1:0-4276 GCA_050485225.1 Gammaproteobacteria bacterium | reverse complement strand
CCGGCTGCAATGTTCCGTCACAACGCCCATGTTCTATCACACCGGGGACATTTCTACCAGACAGAAACGGCGGCCCACCCCTGCCACGAGTTCTCATTCTGCAGCAGTTTACGCATAATGAACGCCGACCATTTCCGGGATGCAGCCATCCCGCTCAGCGGCAAGGAACCCAACATGACCGTCCGCCTCGGCGTAGTAATGGACCCCATCCACGCCATCAAGCCCTACAAGGACACCACCCTGGCGCTGCTGCTGGCAGCGCAGGAACGGGACTGGCAAATCCACTACATGGAGCCCCGGGACCTGGCCCTGGCGGGCGGCCAGCCGGTGGCCACCATGCGCACCCTCAAGGTCTTCGACAGCAACGACCTGTGGTTCGAGCTGGGACCACCCCACGACCACCCGCTGGCGAGCCTCGACGCCATCCTCATGCGCAAGGACCCGCCCTTCGACAGCGAGTTCCTGTACGCCACTCACCTGCTCGAGCAGGCGGAGCGACTGGGCGTGCTGGTGGTCAACCAGCCGCGCAGCCTGCGCGACTGCAACGAGAAGCTGTTTGCCACCGAATTCCCCCAGTGCGCCCCCCCGCTGGTGGTCTCCCGCTCCATGGACCGCCTCAAGGCGTTCCAGCGCGAACACGGCCATGTGGTGTTCAAGCCCCTCGACGCCATGGGCGGCGCCTCGATCTTCAGCGTGCGCGAGGGCGACTCCAACCTCAACGTCATTCTCGAAACCCTCACCGAGCACGGCACCCGCACCATCATGGGCCAGAAATTCCTGCCGGAGATCGCCGACGGCGACAAGCGGGTGCTGATGATCGACGGTGAGCCGGTGCCCTTCTGCCTGGCCCGCATCCCCACCGGCGGTGACATTCGCGGCAACCTCGCCGCCGGGGGTCGCGGCGAGGTGCGGCCCCTCACGGAGCGCGACCGCTGGATCGCGGCACAGGTCGGGCCGGTCCTGAAAGCCCGCGGGCTCTATTTCGCCGGCCTCGACATCATTGGCGACTGGCTCACCGAGATCAATGTCACCAGCCCGACCTGCGCGCGGGAGATCGACGCCGCCCAGGGGACGGCCATCGGCGGCCACCTGATGCAGGTGATCGCCGATCAACTCGCCACCCTGCAGCGGTAGCGATGGCCGTGACCTTCTGGCGCCCTGCCCTGGCCTACGCCCGGTTCGATGAGAGCCGCGGCTTCGGGCTGTCGCTGAGCCTGGCGGTGGCCCTGCACGTGCTGGTGCTGGTGGGCGTCGGCTTCACTTTCAGTCGAGCCGCGCCCCCAGCACCGAGTCTGGATGTGACCCTCGTCCGGCACCAGAGCAGCGCAGCGGTAACGGACGCGGAAGTACTGGCCCAGTACGACCAGCAGGGCAGCGGCGACGAATCGGAGCAGAGCCAACTGGATACGCCACACCCGGCCCCGCTGGCCGACACCCGCATCAACGACGCCGGTGCGCCGCCCCAGCCCGAAGCGGCGGTAGAGGCCACCGAGGTCTTCACCGTGCTCTCGGTCAGCCTCGACGGCTACACCACACCCGACGAAGCCGCCGAAGAAACCCGCGACGACACCGTCGAGCCGGAGCCACCGTTACCCCCGGGCGACGAGATCGCCTCGCTGCAGGCTCGGCTGCAGCAGGCCCAGAGCCGCTACAGCCGTATGCCCCGGACCCTGCGCACCACGGCCCTGAGTGCGCAGGCCGCCAGCCACGCGGGCTACCTCGCCGCCTGGGTGGAAAAGGTGGAGCTGACCGGCAACCGCCACTACCCCGCCGAGGCCCGCCAGCAGCGCCTGTACGGCGACCTGCAGCTGGCGGTCACGCTGTTGCCCGACGGCAGCGTCGGCAATATCGAGATCCTGCGCAGCTCCGGTTATCCGGTACTTGACCAGGCGGCCCGGGACACGCTGCTGCGCGCGGCCCCCTTCGACCCCTTCCCGCCGGAGATGGCGGCGCGCTGGGACCGCTTCGAGATCATCCGCACCTGGCAGTTCATCCCCGGCAATCAGGTCACGACCCTCCCCTGACAACGACGGCGCCCGGTATTTTTACGCGCCCGCAACTTGTTTTCGCCGAGCGCGCCCCCAATACTGGTAGCGGAGGGCCAGAGTTATGGGACAACGCACCGAGACACATCCCGAGTATTTCACCAACCAGTTCCTCATCGCCATGCCGGGGCTGCAGGACCCCAATTTCAAGGGGTCGGTCGTGTTCGTCTGCGAACACAACGCCGAGGGTGCCATGGGCGTGGTGGTCAACCATCCGCTGGCCATTCCCGCCAGCCGCATTTTCGAATCCCTGGAACTGGATGCACCGGAAAACCTCGGCGAAACCCGGCTGCTGCTCGGCGGGCCGATGCACCCCGAACGGGGCCTGATCCTGCACCGACCCGGCCAGCGCCAGTGGGAGTCCACCATCCGCGTCGACCCCGACATACTGGTCACCGCCTCCAAGGACATCCTCGAGGACATGGCGAGCGGGAGTGGTCCGGAGGAGGCCCTCATCGTCCTCGGCTACGCGGGTTGGGGACCTGGGCAGCTCGAGGCCGAGGTCTCCTCCAACGCCTGGCTCACGGTCCCCGCCGATGCGGACATCATTTTCCGCACGCCCTTCGAGCAACGGGCCCAGGCAGCGCTGCAGTCCATCGGCATCGATGCCCGACAACTGGCGGTTCAGGCGGGTCATGCCTGACGCCGCCAGCGTGCAGGGCGTCATCCTCGCCTTCGATTTCGGTACCCGGCAGATCGGCATCGCCAGCGGCCAGACCGTCACCGCCAGCGCATCGCCCCTGACCGTGCTGCCGGCCCGCGACGGCATTCCGGACTGGAGCCGACTGGAAGCCCTGATCGAGGAATGGCGGCCGGCGCTGTTGCTGGTGGGTCTGCCGCTCAACATGGACGGCAGCGACAGTCCCCTGTGTGCCCGCGCCCGCAAGTTCGCCCGACGGCTGCACGGGCGCACCGGCCGCCAGGTGCTGATGGTGGACGAACGGCTCTCCACCCGCGAGGCCAAGCGCCTGGACAGGGGCCTCGAAAAGCAGCGTGGCAGCCAGTCCTATCGGGAACGCCCCGTCGATGCCATCGCGGCGAGCCTGGTGCTGGAGACCTGGCTGAGCAGCCCGGAACTCGCCTCGCCGCCCTGAGCCGCGAAAGCGACGCGATCACCGGTTTCGGCCACCCTGCGAACGCCGGTTTTCCCGGGACGCGTTCCTGCCGGTTTCAGCGTGATAACCCCGATCACAAGACCGTTTATCGCAGCACCGTTCCCGGGCGATCCTCGTCTTCCAGCGAGAACTCGTCGGCAACGCTGGCGAGGAAGGAGCTGTTGGTATCGGCCTCGAGCTTGATCAACAGGCGCAGGTCGTTTCTGGAATCGGCGTGCAGCAGGGCATCCTCGTAGGAGATCGCGCCCTCCAGGTACATATCCAGCAGGGCCTGGTCAAAGGTCTGCATGCCCTGCTCGCGGGAGCGGGACATTACCTCCTTCAGGGTATGCACCTCGCCCTTGCGGATCAGGTCGGCCACCAGCGGAGTGTTGATGAGAATTTCCACCGCAGCCCGCCGACCCTCGCCGTTGGCCAATGGCACCAGCTGCTGGGCCACCATGGCCTTGAGATTGAGTGACAGGTCCATCCACAGCTGTGGATGACGTTCGGCCGGGAAAAAGTGCAGGATGCGATCGAGCGCCTGGTTGGCGTTGTTGGCGTGCAGGGTGGCCAGCACCAGGTGGCCGGTTTCGGCAAAGGTGATGGCGTGCTCCATGGTCTCGCGGGTGCGGATCTCGCCGATCAGGATGACATCGGGCGCCTGCCGCAGGGTGTTCTTGAGCGCGACCTCGTAGGAGTCGGTGTCCACGCCGACCTCCCGCTGGGTCACGATGCAGCCGCGGTGCTGGTGCACGAACTCGATCGGGTCCTCGATGGTGATGATGTGGCCGCGACTGTTGGCGTTGCGGTGACCGATGATGGCCGCCAGCGAGGTGGACTTGCCGGTACCCGTAGCCCCCACGAAGATCACCAGACCGCGCTTGGCCATCACCAGCTCGTTGAGGGTCGGCGGCAGGCCCAGCTCTTCGATGGTCGGGATCACGGTCTCGATGCGACGCAGCACCATGCCGCCGTGCCCGCGCTGGTAGAAGGCGCTGACCCGGAATCGCCCCAGGTCGGGCACGCTGATGGCGAAATTCATCTCGCGGGTGCGACGGAATTCCTCGCGCTGGTCGTCATCCATGATCGACTGCACCAGGGCCAGGGCATCGCTGGCCGACATGGCCTGTTTCT
>JBJHAZ010000224.1:0-4282 GCA_050485225.1 Gammaproteobacteria bacterium | reverse complement strand
GATTTATCGGTTCAGCGAAGGCATTCCGCGTCGTATCAACCTGATCTGCAGCCGACTGTTCCTGCACTGCGCGGTGGAACAGCGGGATCGAATTGCCGCGCTCGACGTCAAGACGGTGGTCGAGGAACTGCAGAGTGAAAGCCTGGCTGCTGGCAGCCCGTTCACCGAGCGGGATTTTGATGTTGTCGATGAGTATGACGACGAGCCGGAAACGGAATTTTTGGACACGGCAGGGGACCCAGCCGACTCACCGTTGGCAAGTGACCTGTCTAAAGACAGGGATGGTGAGGCCGGCCCAGGCCGGGACCTCGCCGGCGATCATGGTGGCACGACAAGTCGGCAGGCACCGGTCGAAGCAACCGATGTGCCTGAGGGGGAGCCTCTGGAAACAGGTGATTCATCCCCGCCAGACGACACTTCGTCCGAATCTGGTGGCGAAGACGCCAGGCTGGTCAACACTGAAGGAGATGCTTCGAGCCGGCTGCAATCGGCCGAGCGGCAGAGCCTGGACCGCCAGGCGGTGCGTTTGCGCATTGTGGCGGGGCAGGCTGTTGCCGCCGCGCCGGTGTCGGAAAACTTTACAGAGTTCAGCCGCGCCGATTCCGAGTCGGATGCAGACGGTGGATTGACGGCTGAGGTTGCGGGCGGCTCCCGTGTCATGAGGTCCGCGACTGCCACCGGGCTGGACGAAGCACGCGGACACGAGCAGGAGGAGAATTCGGATGCGGCGAATGCGCCGGGAGGGCAGCCGGAGGACAGCGCTTCGATGGTCGCCGAAGGGTCTTTGCCGCAGGCGCCTCAGGAAGGTTCCGGGCGCCTATGGTCGCCGGGCGTCGAGCTTGCAACTCCCGCCGCCAGCAGACCGGCCGAAGGTGATAAGGCCCAACGTGATGCAGCGGGCGTCGCGGTGGTGCGCCCCCAGGTCAGCGATCGTCCTACCCTGCGTCGACGCCGGTCGAGACGGAGAGCGAAACGTGTCGCGATGGCGTTGATATTGCTTCTACTCGGCGGTGCCTTGCTGGTGTGGGCGGCAACCGGTTTTGATGTGCAGTTCTAGGCGTATGGAAACCGCGCAGCTTTATGGTATTGTGCGCCGTCTGGATGCACAGCTTATCGATCAGAACGTGGTTCGGCAGTTGAACTGGTTTCGGTAATGACTGGCCCTTCACCGGGCCGACATGGAGGAAGAAAAATGACAGCAGCAATTCATCAAGCCCTTTTCCGTCGACTCGGTTCACTGACCGCGTTGTTGGTCATGACATTGCTGGCCGGCTGTGCCACCAATAAGTACCCCGCCGTTCCCGACAACATCCGCTTCGAAAGCGCCGATTATGACTATGTGATCGGCGCGGGCGACACCATGGAAATCTTCGTTTGGGGCAATCCCGAGCTGAGCACCACCGCGATTGTTCGCCCCGATGGCAAGATGACCACGCGTCTCGTGGAGGACATCCCCGCCAGCGGCCGGACGCCTACCGACCTGGCTCGCGAGATCGAAACCATTTACGGCGAGTACGTTCGTCAGCCGGTGGTCAGCGTCATCGTCAATGGCTTTGTCGGTGTGCCGACCCAGCAGGTTCGCGTCGTGGGTGAGGCGACCACGCCTTCCAGCATTCCCTATCGTCAGCACATGACCCTGCTCGATCTGATGGTGGCCGTTGGCGGTATGACCGAATACGCGGCTGGTAACCGGTCTGTCTTGGTTCGTACCCACGGGGGTGGCCAGGAATCCTACGGCCTGCGCCTGGATGACCTGCTCAAGAAGGGTGACATCTCGGCCAACGTCAACCTGATGCCCGGCGATGTGGTGATCATTTCCGAGTCCTGGTTCTGATGCAGCGGAGGCGGATGCCCGCCACCCGCGACACGGAATCTCGGTAGTACAACAGCAAGCAAGGTGGGAGAGGATGCAGGAAGCATTGGCTCAAATCGTCAGCTATGTGCTGGGCGTGTGGCGCCACAAGTGGGTTGCCCTGATGGTTGCCTGGGTGATCGCCCTGGCGGGGTGGGCGTATGTATGGCGACTGCCCGAGTACTACGTGGCGACCGCCCGGGTGCACGTGGACACCAACACCGTCCTGGGGCCCATGCTGCGTGGCCTGGCCATTTCGCCGGACGTGAACCAGCGCATCCAGTTGCTGAGCCGCACGCTTCTGAGTCGGCCCAACATGGAACAGCTGGCTCGCATGACCGACCTCGATATCTACGTGACCACCGACGTGCAGCGTGACGCCCTTGTTCAGCGCCTGCAGGACTCAATCACGCTGCGCGGCGATCGTAACAATCCTTCCCTGTACTCCATCTCCGTCACCGATCGTGATCGCGAGGCCGCCCGCGAGATTGCCCAGTCCCTTATCACCGTGTTTATCGAGACCTCCATGTCCGACAAGCGCGAGGACAGTTCCGGTGCCCAGACCTTCCTTGAGCGCCAGCTCGAAGAGTCCGAAGCCCGCCTGGTCGAGGCCGAGAATCGTCTGGCGCGTTTCAAGCAGCAACACGCCGATGTGCTGCCCGGCCAGGGCGGCGATTATTACAGCCGACTCGAGAATGCGCGCAACACGCTTGCCCAGGCGCGTCTCCAGTTGCGCGAGACCGAGTACCGGCGGGATGAGCTCCAGCGACAGATCGAAGGCGAGGAGCCGGTCTTTATCGGCAGTATGGTCACCGGCTCATCGGTACAGACGCCCCACGATGCGCGCCTGAACAACATGCGCTCACGCCTCGATGAATTGCAGTCACGCTACACCAGTCGCCATCCCGAAGTGGCACGGCTGGAAACCCAGATCGCCCAGCTCGAGCAGGAACGCGACTCGGCTCTGGCCGGCATGAGGGCACAGGCCGGCCCCGGTTTTGGCGCCCTCAACACCAATCCGGTGTATCAGAACATGCGCAGCATGCTTGCCCAGGCGGAGGCCCAGGCAGCTGAACTGCGGGTCAGGGTCGCCGATCATGAGCAGCGCGTGGAAGACCTCTCGGCGAAAATCACCCAGATTCCCGAGATCGAAGCGCAGATGAAACAACTCGACCGCGACTACAACGTGATCGCCCGGCAGCATCAGCAAATGCTGGAACGCCGCGAATCGCTGCGCCTGTCGGGTGATGTTCAGACCAACGTAGGCGACGTCAACTTTCGTGTGATCGATCCCCCGTTCGTACCTCGCAACCCGAGCCGGCCTAACAAGACACTGCTCAACGGTGGTGTGCTGGTGGTTGCCCTCGGTGGCGGGTTTGCCTTTGCCTTCCTGCTGGCCCTGATCAACCCCGTGGTGACCGATCCACGGATGCTCGGACACTCCACCGGCCTGCCGGTGCTGGGGACGATTACCTACAACAGGAATCGTGAAGAGAAGCGGCAGGATGCCCGGAAACTCGCAATCTTCGGCTTGTGTGGGGCTGCGCTGTTGTTGACCTTCGCGGGCGTGGCTGTCTTGCCGGGTCTTGTTTCCTGAAGACTTTCCGGTCGGTGGTCATTCGCCGACCGACCGAGTACCAGCTGAAAAGGGAAGTACATAATGAGCACTATCGAGAAAGCGCTCGACAAACTGAAGTCCGCCAAGGCTGAACCACAGGGCAAGGATGCCGATGCAGTCGAAGAGGCGGGCAAGCAGGCCTGGAGTCAGTCGCCGTCGGCGGCGCCGGTGACCCCACCGCCCGCGGCGCAACCTCAAGCTGAGTCGTCCGAAACCGACCACAATGGCCGACCGGTGGTCAATATACCGTTCGACGAGCTGCAGGCGCGGGGTTTCCTGACCCCGATGATTCCCCGTAGTGCCATTGCAGAAGAGTTCCGTGCCATCAAGCGGCCGGTACTGAAGAACATCAGCGGCCAGTCCGCCGCGCCCATACCGCACGCCAACCTGGTCATGGTCACCAGTGCCCTCGAAGGGGACGGCAAGACCTTCACGTCACTCAACCTGGCCATCAGTATTGCCATGGAGCAGGACAAATCGGTCCTGTTCGTGGATGCCGATGTACTCAAGGCCAGTGCCGGACGGTTGCTGGGCCTGCCGGCCGACGCGCCGGGCCTGATCGATATCCTGAAGCGCGACGACATTCGTCCCGAGCATGTATTGCGCACGACCAATATTCCCAAACTGCGGGTCATGCCTGCGGGTACGGTCGACGAGCACGCCACCGAGCTGCTGGCCAGTGAAAGCATGCATCAGCTGATGGTCGAGATGGCCAACCGTTACCCGGACCGGGTGATCGTGTTCGATTCCCCGCCCTTGCTGATGACCAACGAGGCGTCGGTACTGGCGAGCTTCATGGGGCAGATAGTGTT
>JBJHAZ010000223.1:0-4306 GCA_050485225.1 Gammaproteobacteria bacterium | reverse complement strand
ATCGGTGTCGGCCACGTCCAGCGCCAACTCGACCCATTCGTAATGGGCCAGTTCCGTGATAAAGGGCGGGTCTCCGTTATCGTGTGCATGATCGTTCTGAAGAAATGACAGGAATTCCTGTCCGATCTCGAGAAAGTACGGAGTTTGACAGCGGTGGCCCGCAATAAAGGCGCGCACCAGTCGATGCCACGCCTCGTCGGCGTACAGGGAACGCAGCACCGGAAAGCCACCGCGAATGAAGGATTCGATGTTGTTGTAAACAAGGCTTCGGTATATCGCCATGCGGCGCGCCTCCACCTCGCCGGGCGGCGAGTGGGCCTCGGGGTCACGCAGATGGTCAGCGAAGCACTGCTGCACCTCGGCACGCTTCATCGGGATACATCCGTCTCCGCTTCGGCTTCGAGCTCGTGCTGCACAGGTGCCTGTCGCAGGGCGGGCGAGCGGGCAATGCGTTCCACTTCATCGAGCAGTTCGGCCATGGGCGGAATATTGAAATCACGCTCCAGCAGCACCGGGCGCGGCCCGGTTTTCTGCAACGCCTGATCGAGCAGGTGCCAGACCGGATCGATCACGGCCGTGCCATGGGTATCGACCCGCAGGTCCGGTGCCTCCACGAAGTGACCCGCCACATGGAGGTAGGCGACACGTTCGGCGGGCATGGCCGCAAGAAACGTCTCGGCGTCGTAACCGTGGTTGATGCTGTTGACGTGGATGTTGTTCACGTCCAGCAACAGTTGGCAGTCGGCCTCGGCAAGTACGGCATTCAGAAAATCCGCTTCACTGAGCTGCTGCGCGGGTGCCGCATAGTAGGACACATTTTCGACGGCAATCGGCCGCTCGAGGTAATCCTGCACCTGACGGATGCGGGCGGCCACGTGCATCACGGCTTCGTCGGTGAAGGGAATGGGCATCAGGTCATAGAGATGGCCGGCATCGCTGCAGTAGCTCAGGTGCTCCGAATAACAGGCCACATCGTGTACCTGCAGAAAGTCCCTGATATCGGCCAAGAGCCGCATGTCGAGGGGATCGGTGGCCCCCAGCGACAGGGACAATCCGTGGCAATAGAGGGGACGCTGCTCGCTCACCTCACGAAAGCGACGACCGAGGCGACCGCCGACGTTGATCCAGTTCTCGGGCGCCACCTCGAAAAAGTCGATGGCGGCAGGAATGCCCGAGACGAGCTCGGGCAGCATGGAACGCCGCAGGCCGAGCCCGGCCCCACCGGGAAGTGGGGCAGGCCTGTGGTTTCGGCCGTGCACGGCGGTTGAGTGGAATGGCGAAACGGACACGCTGGCCGTCAGGCGTCGTCGGTGACCACTGAGCCGGGCTCGTCATCGCCGGTCTGCTCTTCACCACAACGGCCTTCGCCGCACTTGCCTTCCTTGTCCTTGTCGGCTTTTTTCTCGCGATCCTTGTCCTTGTATTTGTCCTTGTCCTTCTTGTCTTTCTTGTCCTCGCCGCAACGGCCCTCGCCACATTTGCCTTCCGCGTGGTGGTCGGCCACTTGGTAACCGCTGCTCAGTTCTGCGGCCTGAAAGGGATTCTCCGTCGCCGCGGCCAGCGGAACCATGGCGGCCGATGCAATGAAGGCAGCGCCCACGGCTGCCGCGAGAGGTCGGTTTTTTGGTTGTGCCATCTGAAGGTCCTCCGGGATGTCTCAGGGATCGTGATCAACCATGGCGCCAAAAAAACCGGCGCACGGTATTCAGTGTAGTCGAGGGAGCGGCCGGTTGCCGAAAACCGAGGCACCTCTGGAAAACGGTACCTCGGGAAAAGAGCGCCTCTGAAAAAAAGCGTTCAAGGTGCCGGCTGTAGAGGGTGCGTCGAGTTATTCAGGATGCACGCAGTTGCGGGTCGTTTTCCTCCAGCCAACGGGCGAGGCGCTTGACGGAGATCGGGCGCAGGGTTTTCAGTTGCTGGGCAAACAGCGACACCCGCAGCTCCTCCAGCAGGAAGCGCCATTCCAGCAGGATCATGAAGCCCTCCTCGCTCAACCGGTGGCGGCGCTCCCACAGGTCGTCGCAGCGCGCCTGCATGTCCTCGTATTCGCGCACCAGAGCGGTGTCCTTCTGAGGGAAGCCGGGCAGTTTTTCCAGCCGCAGCTGCACGGCCTTGAAGTACCGGCTGTACTGGCACAGCCAGGTGTCGGGGTGGAGACGCCAGGCGTCATCGCCGAGCAGGCGTTCGAGCTGGGTGCGCACATCGGCCACGCTGTGTACCGCGTTGAACGGTTGTTTCTTGAGTTGCTTGCGAATGGCGATCAGATCCGGCAGCCATTGGCGCAGCCAGCGGTCGTACTCGGTGGCGAGGGGCACCACCTGCGGTCCGGCTTCCTGCACCCGCTGCTCGAACGCCTCGCGAGTGCGGGGCACCGCGCGCCAATGGTCGCCGTCCCACAGCAACGCCTTGGCCAGTGCGCCATCGATAAGGGCATCCACCAGTTGCTGCCGCTTGGGCAAACCGGCGGAGTTGAGCTGCAGGTCCACGCCGCGCAACAGCTCCTTCTGGAGATACTTGACCGACGAGGTCGCCTGTTTGCGAAACAACAGGACCAGTCCCTCACGTGTGTGCCACAGGGCCTCGTGGGGGTTGTCCAACAAGCGCAGCGACACGCCCGCCCCTTCGCGCTGCACGGCGGGGTAGGCGGTCAACTCGACGCCCTGACGCTGCAGGCGCCGGATCTCGGGCAGCGCGCCGAAGTCCCAGCGTTCGATATCATCGCGCTCGAATTCATCGGGCGCCGCGTCGCGCAGGGTTTCCTGCACCCGGTCGCGATACGCCGCCTTGAGCGCAGCCAGGTCCCTACTGCCGCTGATCCACTGTCCGTGCTCGTCGAGCAACCGGAAGTGCACCCGGTAGAAACTTTCCAGACCCGCCTCGTCCCAGGCATCGTCGGGGATGTCGAGCCCGGCGAGACGCTTCAGCTCGCGACCGAGCGCCGCCCCCAGCGGCTCGTCTGCCGGCTGCAGGCGCGGCAGCAGCCGGTCCACGTAATCCGGCACCGGCACGAGCTGCTTGCGCAATGGCTTGGGCAGCGCCTTGATCATGGCAATGCACTTGTCGCGCAGCAGGCCGGGGACGATCCACTCGAAACGGTGGGCCGGCACCTGATGCAGCAACCCCAGTGGCACCGTCACATTGACGCCATCCTCGGCGTGACCGGGCTCAAAGCGATAACTGAGGCGCCAGGTGATGCCGCCCCAGGCCAGGCTGTCGGGAAAACGAGCCTCTGCATCGGGGTCCACCAGCCGCTGCAGCAGCCAGTCGCGCTCGAAGTGCAGCAGGCGTGGCTGTTGCTTCTCGGCCTGCTGCCGCCATTTTTCAAAACCGGTCAGGCTGCAGATATCGGCGGGGATGCGCTCGTCGAAGAAGGCGTGAATGTCCCGGTCGTCGAGCAGCAGGTCGCGGCGACGCTGACGGGCCTCCAGATCCTGGATTTCCGCCAGCAGGGCGCGATTGGCCGCAAAGAAGCGCCCCTTGCCGCGGTAGTGCCCCTCCACCAGCGCGCTGCGGATAAAGACTTCGCGGGCCACCACCGGGTCGATGGGGGCGTAGGCGACGCGCTTGCGCTCGAGAATCGTCAGGCCATAGAGCGTCTGGCGCTCCCAGGCCATGACCTGCCCGCGCCGGGCGTCGTAGTGGGGCTCGGAGTAGTGGCGATGCACCAGATGGGCGGCCAGGTCATGCAGCCACTCGGGGTCGATGCGCGCCACCGTGTGGGCGTACAGCCGGCTCGTCTCCAGCAGCTCCACCGCCATCAGCCACTTGGGCGGTTTCTTGAACAGGCCCGAGCCGGGGAAGACGTGGAACTTGCGGTTGCGGGTACCGAGATATTCGCGCTGTTCGTCGCGCACCCCGATGTGGCTCAGCAGCCCGGTGAGCAGGGCGCGGTGAACCGCGTCGAAGGCCGCCGGCTCGCGATTGAAACGCAGCCGGGCCTCTCGACACAGCAGCTTGAGCTGGTGCTCCAGATCGCGCCACTCGCGCACCCGCAGCGGCGACAGGAACTGCTTGCGACAGTACTGGGTGAACTGGTTGCGTGACAACGCCTGACGCTGCTCCTCGAGCCCGTTCCACAGGTTCAACAGGCTGGCAAAGTCCGAGTCGGGATCGCGCCACACGCGGTGTTTCTCGTCAGCCGCCTGCTTCTTGTCGGCCGGCCGTTCGCGGGGATCCTGGATGCTCAGCACCGCCACCAGGATCAGCACTTCGTTGAGTGCGCCTTCCTGCTCCGCCGCCAGCAACATGCGCCCCAGTCGTGGGTCCACTGGCAGTCGCCGCAGGCCCTCGCCGATCGGTGTCAGGT
>JBJHAZ010000222.1:0-4365 GCA_050485225.1 Gammaproteobacteria bacterium | reverse complement strand
ACCCCCAAGGGTGTCGGCCCGCAGCGCAAAAACTGAAGCTCAATCGACCTCAGCGCGGATAGATCTCCCAGGAAACCCCCGCCATCTGCTCGAGGCAACGCACCACCTGGCAGCTGTAACCGAACTCGTTGTCATACCAGCAGTACATCACGGCACTGTCTTCGTCGACGATGGTAGCCTCCGCGTCGTAGATACAGGCGTGACGCGAGCCCACAAAATCGGTGGACACCACTTCCGGCGAGTTGGTGAAATCGATCTGCTGCTGCAGCGGCGAGTACAGGGCGGTCTGGCGCATGTACTCGTTCAGCTCCTCCTTGGTGGTCTTCTCGCCCAGGTGCAGGTTGAGAATCGCCATGGAGACGTTGGGTGTCGGCACGCGAATGGCATTGCCGGTGAGCTTGCCCTTGAGCTCGGGCAGCGCCTTGGCCACCGCCTTGGCGGCACCGGTCTCGGTGATCACCATGTTGAGCGGAGCACTGCGCCCACGGCGCGAGGCCTTGTGGTAGTTGTCGATCAGATTCTGGTCGTTGGTATAGGCGTGCACGGTTTCCACGTGACCGCGCTCGACACCGAAACGGTCCATCACCGCCTTGAGCACCGGTACGATGGCATTGGTGGTGCAGGAGGCCGCGGAGACAATGGTGTCTTCCGGGGTGATGTCCTTGTGATTGATGCCGTAGACCACATTCTTGATGTCGCCCTTGCCCGGCGCGGTGAGGATCACCTTGGAAGCGCCCGGCGATTGCAGGTGCTGGCCGAGGCCCGCCTCATCGCGCCAGACACCGGTGTTGTCCACCACGATGGCGTTCTTGATGCCGTACCGGGTGTAATCCACATCGGCGGGCGAGTTGGCGTAGATGAACTGCACCTCGTTGCCGTTGCAGACCAGCTTTTTCTCTTCTTCCAGCACACGGATGGTGCCGTTGAACGGACCGTGGACCGAGTCGCGGCGCAGCAGGCTGGCACGCTTGATGAGGTCGTCGGCGTTCCTGGTGGGACGCACCACCACGGCGCGCAGGCGCAGCACATCGCCGCCGCCGGCCTTCTCCACCAGCAGGCGGGCCAGCAGGCGACCGATGCGGCCAAAACCGTACAGCACCACATCCTGGGGCTCGGGAATCGGCTTGTGCTGGCTGCCGATGATGCCCAGCAGTTCACGGGTCACGAAATCCTTGAGCGCAATACCGCTTTCCTGTTCCTTGAGGAACTTGACGGTCAGCTTGCCCACGTCGATGTGAGCCGGCCCCAGCTGCAGGGAGGCGATTTCCTGGATGACCGGAAACGTCTCGAACTCGGACAGCTCGTTGTGCTCCACCTGGCGCACACGGCGGTGGGACTTCATCAACTGGATCACGGAACGGTTCACCATGGAGCGACCGTACATGTACAGACCGACATTGCTCTCCCGATGGAGTTTGCCGATCATCGGGATCATGGCCTCGGCGAGGGCTTCGCGCTCTTTCCAGTCTTTGAAAAAGTCGTCGGGTTGGGGACGCTTCACGGTGATAAATCCTCGGGATTTGGGTGGGTTTGGTTCCGCACGGATCGCGCAAGGGCGAGCATTATCTTTTTTCCACGGGGTGCTTGCAACTTGGGCGGCGCCAGCACCCCGGCTCCAGTGCGCCTCCCGGCGCGGCGGCTATACCCGTCAGCACCCAGCCGCTAGAATGTGCGCTTTTTGACCGGCCCCTGCCATGCCTCTGATCTCGCTCCCTCCCCGCCCCCAGCCGGGCCTCAAGGCCTGCTGGGGTGGCCTGCACCACGCCGCCCAAAGCCTCGCCATGGCCGCTGCGGCCCGTGCATGGGATGGTCCGGTGCTGGTCATCGCCGATTCCGCCGCCAGCGCCGCGCAGATCGAAACGGAGTTGCGCTTTTTCGCCGGCGACTGCGGCGACCCCTTGCCGGTGATCCACTTTCCGGACTGGGAAACCCTGCCCTACGATGTCTTCTCGCCCCACCAGGACATCGTCTCCGACCGTCTGACTGCCCTGAACCGGCTGCCCGGCCTGCGCCGCGGCATCGTGGTGACCCCCATCAACACCCTGCTGCAACGCCTGCCGCCGCAATCCTTCCTGGCCGCGCACACGTTCCTGTACCGCACCGGTGACCGGGTCGATCCCGAACAGCTGCGCCAGCAACTGGTGCTGGCCGGCTATCACCAGGTGGACACGGTCTACGAACACGGCGAATACGCGGTGCGCGGCGCACTGATCGACATCTTCCCCATGGGCGCGCAGCAGCCGTTTCGCATGGATCTGTTCGACGACGAAATCGAAACCCTGCGCACCTTCGATCCGGAAACCCAGCTGACCGTCGACAACGTGGACCACATCAGCCTACTGCCGGCCCGCGAAGTGCCACTCGACAAGGCCGCCATCCAGCTGTTCGAGGAACAGTGGCACCAGGCCTTTGATGTGGACCACACCCGCTGCAGCGTGTACCAGAATGTGCGGCAGGGGGTGGCGCCGCAGGGCGTCGAGTACTACCTGCCCCTGTTCTTCCGCGAAACCGCCACTCTCTTCGACTATCTGCCGGAAGGCTGCAGCCTGTTCAACCAGGCAGGGCTCGAAGGCGCGATGGAGCAGTTCTGGAAGGAGGTGATGGAGCGCTACGAGGAAAACCGGGTCGACCCGGAGCGCCCGCTGCTCCCCCCGGCGCGGGTGTTCGCCGGCGCGGGCGAAGTCTTTGCCGCGATGAAGGCGCTGCCGCGGGTTGAGCTGTCGTCCGACCCCCAACCGGACAACGCCGCGCGCGGGCTGTACACACTCGACAGTGCCGAGCTGCCCGCCGTCGCCATCGATCATCGTGCCGACCAGCCTCTGGGCGCGCTGAAGCATTTCCTCGACGGCTACCGCGGCCGCGTACTGCTGTGCGCGGAATCGCCGGGTCGGCGGGAAAGTCTGCTGGAGCTGCTCCGCAGCATCGGTGCCACGCCCGCGGAAGTGTCCGGCTGGGACGAGTTTGCCGACGGCAAGGAATCGCTGACCATCACCGTCTACCCCCTTGACCGCAGCCTCCTGCTCACCACCCCGGAAGTGTGCCTGCTGAGCGAGTCGGCGCTGTTCGGGCAGCAGGTCCTGCAGCGGCGACGCCGCGATCGCCAACAGCGCGACGCCGGCGAGCAGGTCATCAAGAGCCTCAGCGAGCTGCGACCCGGTGCCGCCGTGGTTCATATCCACCACGGGGTCGGTCGCTACCAGGGCCTGCAAACCCTGACCGTGGACGATCAGCCCCACGAGTTCCTGACCCTCGAGTACGCCGACGCCGCCAAACTCTACGTGCCGGTGGCCTCGCTGCACCTCATCAGCCGCTACAGCGGTGGTGATGATGTGGCCGCCCCACTCCACCGGCTCGGCTCCGAGCAGTGGCAGAAGGCCCGCGACAAGGCCGCCAGGCAGGTGCGCGACACGGCCGCCGAGCTGCTCGACATCTACGCCCGGCGCGCTGCGCGGGGCGGACACGCCTTCGCCGCACCGGAGAACGACTACCGCATTTTCTGCGCCGATTTTGCCTTCGAGGAAACCGAGGACCAGCGCACCGCCATCGAGGCAGTCTGGAAGGACATGCACGCCCCCCGCCCCATGGACCGGCTGGTGTGCGGCGACGTGGGCTTCGGCAAGACGGAAGTGGCCATGCGCGCCGCCTTCATCGCCGTCTCCAGCGGCAAGCAGGTGGTGGTGCTGGTGCCCACCACCTTACTCGCCCAGCAGCATTACGACAATTTTCGCGATCGCTTCGCCAACTGGCCGGTGCGCATCGAAGTGCTGTCGCGCTTCCGCTCCGGCAAGGAGCAGGACGCCGTGCTTGCGCGGGTCGCCGAGGGCGAGGTGGATATCCTTATCGGCACCCACAAACTGCTCAACAGCGACATCCGCTACACCGACCTGGGCCTGCTCATCATCGACGAGGAGCACCGTTTCGGGGTACGGCAGAAGGAGCGACTCAAGTCCCTGCGCACCGAGGTGGACGTCCTCGCCCTCACCGCCACCCCCATTCCGCGCAGCCTCAACATGGCCATGCAGGGCGTGCGCGACCTGTCGATCATCGCCACCCCGCCGGCACGCCGACTGGCGGTGCGCACCTTCGTACGCGAGCGGGAAAACCGCGTCATCCGCGAGGCGGTGTTGCGCGAGGTACTGCGCGGCGGCCAGGTCTATTACCTGCACAACGACGTCAAGACCATTCAAAAGGCCGCCCACGATCTGGGCGAGCTGGTACCCGAAGCGCGCATCGGCATCGCCCACGGCCAGCTGCGCGAGCGGGAACTGGAACGGGTGATGTCCGATTTCTACCATCAGCGGTTCAACGTGCTGGTGTGCAGCACCATCATCGAGACCGGCATCGACGTGCCCAGCGCCAACACCA
>JBJHAZ010000221.1:0-4376 GCA_050485225.1 Gammaproteobacteria bacterium | reverse complement strand
TGGTGGTGTTCGATCCGATCAGTGGAGCGCTGGAGCTGGAGGACAACAGTGTCGACCGGGTGCTGTCCTTCCGCAATGTCCACAGCTGGTTGCGCAGTGACAGCGAGGAGGAGGCTTTCGCGTCCTTTTACCGGGTGCTGCGACCGGGTGGTTTCCTCGGGATCGTGCAGCACCGGTCGCGTCAGCTCATTGATCGCGATCGCATGGTCAAGACCGGCTATGTCACTCAGGACGCTGTGATCGCCATGGCCCAGGCCGCCGGCTTCGAGTTCGTCGCCGCCAGCGAGATCAACGCCAATTTTCGCGACAACGCCGATCATCCGGAAGGCGTCTGGACCCTGCCGCCGTCCCTGCGCCTCGGTGACCGCAACCGCGACCGCTACCTGGCCATTGGCGAGAGCGACCGCATGACCCTCAAGTTTCGCAAACCAGCGGACGCCGAATGACCGAAGGGCTGGTCGAGATACCCCCTGAGCGCCTGGAGCTCGAGACTCTCGAGGCGCTGGTGGAATCCTTTGTAAACCGCGAAGGCACCGATTACGGCGCCGTGGAGCGATCCCTCGACAGCAAGGTGAACGAGGTGCTCGGCCAGGTGCGGCGGGGCAGGGTGGTCATCTGTTTCGACCCGCGCACCGAGAGTTGCAACCTGCTGGCCCGGGAGGACTTCGAGCGTTTGCAGCGCCAGTATTACGAGGGGGCGCTGCATCCGGACGAGCGGCCGTATCAGGAGGAGCTACCGTGAACCGGCTGGTCGATGAACCTGCCGGCAAGGCTGCGGCAACGCTGGTGCTGGCCCACGGCGCCGGGGCGCCCATGGACTCGCCGTTCATGTCCGAGATGGCCAGCCTGCTGGCGGCACGCGACTTTCGCGTGGTGCGCTTCGAGTTTGCCTACATGCAGCGGCGACGGGCCGAGGGCGGCAAGCGCCCCCCCGATCGCCAGCCTGCGTTGCTCGATCGCTGGCGCGAGGTGTATGCCGAGGTAGTGCAGCAATTCGGCGCGCCGGTGCTGATCGGGGGCAAATCCATGGGCGGTCGCATGGCCACCCTGGTGGCGGATGAGCTGGACTGTGCCGGGGTGGTGTGCCTGGGCTATCCGGCCCATGCACCCGGCAAGCCGGAGGCGCTGCGCATTGCGGCTCTGGAAGCGACCGCTGTGCCGACGCTGCTGCTGCAGGGCGAGCGCGACAGTTTCGGTACGCGCGCGGAGCTGGAAGGGCTGGCGCTCTCGCCGCAGGTGAGGTGGGTCTGGTTACCGGACGGCAATCACGACCTGAAGCCGCGCAAGGCCAGCGGGCTGACCCACAGCGACAACCTGACAGCGGCGGCGAATGCGACTGCTGAGTGGTGGCTGCGCGGACTCAGTGCTTGAAGACGGTGGTCTGCTCCGGCTCGAGCAGCAGCGGTGAGATGAGTTCGGTGCTGGCCCGTCGGGCGGGAGAGTCGCGCCATTTTTCCCAGTCGCCCTGGGTGCGCATCTTCAGAATGATGAGCCGGTAGTTGGGGTCGTCCACCTGCCGGAGTGCCTCGCCACTGATGAAACCGGGTGCGCTCACGGCGGCCTGCATCACCTGGCGGGCAAAGACCTCGTAGGTAGACTCCATATCAGGAGCAATTTTTCGCGTGATAAGCACAGTGATCAACGTCTTTGAACTCCACAACGACAGGATGGACGATGGCGCCGGCTATGGCGTTCCTGCGATTCTAGCACTGCCGGGAAGGTTGCACGAGCCGTCCGCCGGCGCTTCCGGTCTGCGGCTGCAACGATCCGGAGGTGCGTCGTGAAGGTGCCGGTGGACTCGGTGCTCGATGCGACCGGCCTGTTCTGCCCGGAGCCGGTCATGATGCTTCACAACGCCATTCGCGACCTGGCGTCGGGCCAGGTGCTGAAGGTGTTGGCAACCGACCCCTCGACCCGCCGCGATATACCGAAGTTCTGTGATTTTCTCGGCCACGAGCTGCTCGACAGCTCGGAGTTCGACGGGGAGTTCCGCTACCTGATTCGCAAGTCCTGACTCGCACGCAACGCCGCGTCGAGGATTTGTAAGGCGTCGTAGGTGGTGTGACGGCCGCCGGTCAGCGGGCCCTGAGCCGCTGTGCGGCATCGACCACCGCTTCGCTGTATCGGGCCTCGATGGCCTTGCGCTCCTGGTCGAACGCCTTTTTCTCCTGCAGGCTCAAGGCGCGCCAGTCGTCGAGTATCGGAATGTGGGCGGTGGCTTCGGCCACCTGGAAGAACACGCTGAACTCGTCGCGAAAGCGGTCGTAATCGGTCAGTCCGGCGGCAACGGACGAGATGCGGATGCACCCCTCCGTGTGGGTAAGCTTGTCGTCGAGAATGGCCTCGGCCAGCAGATACACCGCTTTTTCGGCCATCACGGTGCGTCGCGGAGCGGCAGCGGTGGCGGGGTCAAAGGTGCCCACGGCAGCTGCGCCCGCCTGGTGGCTGCTGGCGGTGTTTCGCGCCGTGCCCTTGCGCTGCCACAGCAACCAGTGCAGCCAGGCGGCGTAGCCGGCGAGCGCGACGATGATCAGCAGGGCGACGATAATCCAGGGGTTCATGGGCACGGTCAACGGGGAAATGGACAGGGGTATTGTACCTGAATGGCCCAGTGCTGGCCGAGAACGGGCAGCGCCCCGCCCGCGGGTTGTGTCCGCAGGCGGGGCGCATTGGCTTCGGTCAGTGCTCGGTCAGCAGCGAGATCGCCGCGAGCGCTTCCGGGTCCTGGGCCTTGATCTTGTTGGCGATGTGGTGCTGGAAATAGTAGCGGAAGTCGGGCTCCTCGCTTACCGGATACAGGCACTCATCGCCGGGCAGAACCGGCGTGGTGGTGATGCGCTGCTCGTCGGCGAGCATGCCGCTGAGGGTGCCGTCGTAGTGCAGCCGCCAGCTCACCACTTCCTTCAGCAGCAGCGACTTGAAGCCGTCGTGGGACAGCACGGCGTGGGTGCCGATGGTGTCGGGAATTTCCTGGGTGATGTCCGAGCCGTTGTCGCACTCGTAGTCGTAGTACTCGGCGGCCGCCTCCAGCTCCAGCACCTTGTGCAGCGGCGGTTCGAAGAAGACGTCATCCACGCCCGGGTCGTAGTAGCCTTCCCAGTGGCCGGTCACGGCGTCATCGATCTCGTCGCAGGGCAGCAGGTCGTTGAGCCAGGGTACCATCCCCACCACATCGCCGTCGGCGCGCAGGCCCCAGCACAGGATCTTGATGGCAAACAGCCGGTTGGGGTGAGCCGGGTTGGAGTACACCATCTCCAGTCCGTCCAGCTCGGGAGCCAGGCGAATCAGGCGTTGGTTGAATTTCTCGGACCAGGTCTTGCGGGTAAAGAGATCGACCACATTGTCGCTGTTGTGGCGAGGGGTTGAGGTAGCCATAATATACCTCCGCTGGGCAGGACAGCTCGCATCCGACGACCGCTCGGATCATCGCAGCATCGCTGCAGAGTGACATGCGGCGGCAAAACCGCGTGTGTTTTTGCAACGACCTGTCAGATACGGTACTCCTGAATCCACCCAAGTACAATACCTTGCGCCATAGCCTCAGCTTGTCCCCAGCCGATTGTGCAAACCGTCCCCATCTCCTGGTCGCCGCCGATCTTGAGAAGGTGTTCGACCGCACCTTTGCCGAGTTCGACTGCGTATTGCGCGGCGGCGCCGACGAGCCGCTGTACACACCGGGTCGGTCGCCTCGCGAGCCGGCTCGGGTGTCGTATACGCGCGACTATTTCGCATCCGCCCTGCACGAAGTGGCCCACTGGTGCATCGCCGGCGAAGCCCGTCGACGGCAGCTCGACTACGGTTACTGGTACGCCCCGGATGGGCGTACGGCGGCCCAGCAGCGCGCTTTCGAGCAGGTCGAAGTGCGTCCTCAGGCGCTGGAGTGGTTGTTCAGCCTGTGTTGTGGCCACCGATTTCGCATCAGTGCCGATAACCTCGAGGCTGGAGTCGGTGCCAGTGATCGCTTTGAGGCCGCTGTGCGTGCCCAGGCGCGCGTGTACGTCCGGGCGTTGGCAAGCGAGGCGGATGACGCGGCCGCAGGGCCCGGTCTGCCGCCGCGAGGGCGTCTGTTTGCGCTGTCCCTGTGTGCGTTCTACCGCCGCTCGCCGCCCTCCGAGTCGGACCTGGAGCCCTTGTCATGAAACTGGAGCCCTGGCCATGAGAATTGTCGCCGACGCCAACATGCCCATGGTGCGCGAGCTGTTCGGCCCGTTCGGTGAGGTTTGCCAGGTACCCGGGCGCGACCTGTCGGCCGCGGATGTGGCCGACGCGGATGTGCTGCTGGTGCGCTCCACCACCCGGGTCGATGAATCCCTGCTGCGCGACTCGCCGGTGCGCTTTGTGGGCACGGCCACCATCGGCGTCGACCATGTGGACGT
>JBJHAZ010000220.1:0-4389 GCA_050485225.1 Gammaproteobacteria bacterium | reverse complement strand
CTCAGAGAGCCCCGGATGATGTCCTCGTCTTCGACAATCAGTATGCGCGTCATGATTCCTCGATGTTCGGAAGCCCGTCGGACCGGCCATCCTGCCGGCCCGGCAGGGCAATGCTGATGCGGGTACCGCTGGTTCTGCCCGGTACCGGGCTGGCGGCGTGGATCTGCCCGCCATGGTTTTTCACGAGAGTATAAACCAGCGAGAGCCCCAGTCCGGTGCCGGCGCCGGCTTCCTTGGTGGTAAAGAAGGGTTCGAAGATCGCGTCCAGGTGGTCGGGATCAATGCCCGAGCCCTCATCGTCCACCTCGATGATTACGCCGTCCCCGCTCTCCCGAGCGGTGACAGTGACGGTGCCGTGGCGGGGGCTTGCATCGCGGGCGTTGCCGAGCAGGTTGATGAAGACCTGGGTGAGCTGGTGGTCGTCGCCGTGCACCTGGAGCCCCGTAGGCACTTGATTCAGGAAGGTCACCTCCCTGATGTCGTGCTGGAATCCCAGCATGTGAATCGCTTCGTCGACCGCGTCCGACAGGCTGATACTGCGGAAGGGTTCGCCGTCCTCCTTGCGCGAAAAACTCATGAGCGAGCGCACGATGCGGGTAATGCGCTGGGTCTGCTTCTGGATGCTGGCCGCGGTGTCGCGCACTTCGCCGGGATCGTCGGCGTAGTTCAGGTCCTGCGCGAGGCAGTCGATGGCGGTAACCGGATTGCCGATCTCGTGGGCGACCCCGGCGGCCAGCCTCCCCACCGAGGCGAGCCGTTCACTGTGGATGAGGGTGCGCGCCATCTGCACGGTTTCGGTGACCTCCTCCACCAGCAGAATCTGGCTGCCCACGGCGCGAATGGTGCCGCTGTCGGCGGAGGTGCGGTGGAAGGTGAACCAGCGTTCGCGGCCCTCGAGGGTGACCTTGCGGGCAAACTGGTGGGCGTCGGTGTCGCCGGCCACTTCGCTCAGGAGCGCGCCCCAGCCGCCGGGCAGGCTTTCCAGCTTCGAGCCGGTGGAGGTTTCCGCAGGCACGCCGGTCAGGGTGGCCATGGTGCTGTTCCACATCAGGATCTCGCCATCGGCTGCGAGCGAGCAGATCCCCAACGGCAGGTTTTCCAGGGTCTTGCGATGGTATAGGCGCAGTTTGTCCAATTCGGCGGCGATGCCATGGAGCTGGGTGGAGCGTTGTGCCAGCTGCGATTCGATCAGGCGGATGTCGTCGGCGCCGGTGGCGGGACGGTTGGACAGGGGGATCGCACGGTCGAGCAGGTATTCGCTGGTGGCGACGCCCAGATGCTGCTGCAGCTGCCGGGACAGCTGATCGCGAATCAGGCGCAGGGCGTAGGGGCGGCGCTCGTCGGTGTCGAAGCCGAGCACCCGGATAGCGTGTTCCAGCTCGTTGGCGGCCGCCTCGGCGCCGATGAATCGCGCCAGTCGCTCGCGCATCTGGTCGAGGTTGTGCTGGGTGAGGGTGACCCGCTGCGGCGAGGGTGGATCGTCGATGGCGCACTGGATGGCGGCCTCCCGCTCGTCGGCCGAAGGTCGGCTGAAGCGCGAGACCAGCACACACAGCATGATATTGACCACGCCGGCCTCCACCAGCCAGCTCTGCCAGTGGGAAATGCCGAAGTGGATCACCAGCCCGGAGGTGGGCAGGAGCCATTGCCACTCGCCCAGAAAGAGCGGCAACACCAGGCCGCAGAACCAGAGGATCAGTCCCGCCACCAGGCCTGCGGTGACGCCGATCCTGGTGAGGTTGGGAAAGTAGAACAGGGCCAGCAGGGCCGGCGCGAGCTGGCTCAGCCCGATCAGGCTCAGCAGGGTGAGGTCGGAGACGCTCATGGGTCGTGCGGCCAGTGTCGCCAGCAGGCAGGCGCCCAGCCATCCGGTGGCAAACATTTTGCGGCGCGTTGCAACCCACTGGTAGATGGAGTGCCGATGGAAGGCGGGCAGCACCGGCGAGCGCCAGTAGTTGGCCAGCGAACCCGACAGGGCCAGCAGGATCAGCGTGGTGGCGGCCAGCGCCAGCAACGTGCCGGCGGTGAAGTTGAGGCCGGCCAGCCAGGGGGTGTCCAGTGCCAGTGGCAGGGCCAGCAGGTACTGTTGCAACTCAGTTTCCAGTTGCAGATTGAGACCCGACCAGAGGATGGGAAACATCGGATAGCTGCAGACCAGCAGGAGCAGCGGAAAGAACCAGGACGACACGGAAAACTGCCGCGTGGCAAAGCCGCTTTCGGCCTGCAGGTGGAACAGCTGCGGCATCACCAGGCTGGCGCACAGGAAGGTGGTGATCAGGCCGGAGCTGAATTCGTAGCGACGGATGATGGTGTGCTGTCCCGTCTGCTGGACCCACTGCTCCATGGCGGCGTGGCCGCCGAAGCTGCCGTTGATGGCGAGAATGCCGGTGAGGTTGACCGCCAGCAGTGCGATGACAGCGCTGAGCACGATCAGCGTACGAAAGCGCCGGGTATCGCCGAGCCAGATGAGCACGAGCAGCGCACCGCAGAACAGCAGCGGCCCGGCGAGGGCGGTGGGCACCGTCACCAACGGACTGGCAAGGAAATCGAGGGCGTTGGTGAAGCTGTTGATCTGTGCCATGCCCAGGGGGATCAGGGTCAGTGCCAGGGCGGTGGTGAACAGCTGTCCCATCGGCTGGCCGCGGTAGCGGAAGACCAGAAAATCCACCAGGGAGGGAAAGCGTCGCTGATGGCCGATCCACTGCATGGGCTTGAGCACCAGCGGCGCGAACATGAAGACCAGGCTGAACGCCATCAGGCCCAGCAGGGCACTGAGGCCGTAGCGTCCCGCCATCTCGGGCAGGCCGTAGAACAGCAGCGCCCCGGGTACGGCCAGCAGCGCCAGACTGTGACCGAGGGGTTGCATGAACAGGCGGTGCAGCGGCTGCAGGAGGCGCCAGCCGGAGGTGGTGAGCCAGAGCAGGACACCGATGACCAGCAGCCCGCCGATCAGCGCCGGTGAGGTGTCAGTCATGGTGACTGGTGGGGCTATCCGGGCCCCGCTCGGCAGGGCGTGGCGGTCGCTGCCAGATAAAGCACGCCAGGATCGCGAGCAGCCAGACCACATAAGGGCGCAACCAGCTGCCCTCGGCCTGGTTGACCCAGCCGATGGCAATCGGTGAGACCACGCAGGCAATCAGGATGAGGACGGCGACCAGGCGATAGTTGAGCATGGGGAGATGGTAATCAAGTCGGTGCCGGGCGGGAAGGGCTGCGCGGCACCCGTTGTCGTTGCCAGTGTTCGATGGCCCACTCCAGCAGGGTCGCGAGCGGCAGGGAACGCGCGTCGGCGGGCGGCGGCAATCCGAGCCACTGCAGGGCTGCGCGCACGTTCGCTGCGGCGGTGTCGTTGTCGATGGCGGGCGCGTGGTTCTGCTTGCTGAGCTTGAGGCCGGCGGCGTCCAGTGCGGCCGGTATGTGGCCGTAGCGCGGTGGCGTGCCGCCCAGCAGGCTGATCAGGTAGTGCTGCCGCGCAGTGGAATCCAGCAGGTCCGCGCCGCGAATCACATGGGTAATGCCCAGCTCGATCTCGTCCACTGCGGTGGCGAGCTGGTAGGCGTACAGCCGATCCTTGCGCCGCACCACGAAATCGCCGCTGTCCCGGTGGAGATCGAAGGACTGGTGGCCCTGGAACAGGTCGTCGAAGGTCAGCGGCGCCAGCCCATCGGGGACGATGACCCGCAGTGCCATACCCGCAGCGTTCAGCGGCAGGCCGCGTTGGCGACAGTGGCCATCGTAGATGCCGCCGAGCTCACCCAGTCGCTTGCGGTTACAGTCGCAGGCAAACAGCAGTCGGCGCTGTGCCAGTTGTTCCAGTGCCCGTTCGTAGGCGGCGTTTCGGGTGCCCTGGTAGATGACTTCGCCATCGTGATGGAGCCCGTGGGCCGACAGTTGCGCGAGGATGGTTTCACTGGCACCCGGGACTTCCCGCGGTGGGTCGATGTCGTCCATGCGGATCAGCCAGGCGCCACCGTGGGCGCGGGCGTCCAGGTAGCTGGCCAGCGCGCTGACGAGTGAGCCGAAATGCAGGGGACCACTGGGGGAAGGGGCAAAGCGACCGATGTAGGCGGTCATGGCGTTCCAGAAGTGCGGGGGAGTGCAGCAACACCGGCAGGGCCGGTGTTGCTGGCGGGGGTCGGCGCCGGTGTCAGCCGCCGGTCAGCTGTTTTTCGCGGATCTCGTCGAGGGTCTTGCAGTCCACGCAGAGGTTGGCGGTGGGGCGCGCCTCGAGCCGGCGAATACCGATCTCGATACCGCAGGAATCGCAGAAGCCGTAATCGTCGTTGTCGATGCGATCAATGGTCTGGTCGATCTTGCGGATCAGCTTGCGCTCGCGGTCGCGGGTACGCAGTTCCAGGCTGAACTCTTCCTCCTGGGTGGCGCGGTCCG
>JBJHAZ010000219.1:0-4422 GCA_050485225.1 Gammaproteobacteria bacterium | reverse complement strand
GCTCTGCGCCAATGTGTGTACCGCGAAACTGCTGGAGAGCAGCAAGCTGCCGGTGCTGTACCGCGTTCACGACCGGCCGTCGGCGGAAAAGCTGACCAACCTGCGCGAATTTCTCGGTGAACTGGGCTTGGGCCTGCGCGGCGGCGAGCAGCCGACACCCCTCGACATGCAGGCGGTGCTGGAGCAGATTGCCGATCGACCCGATTATCCGGTGCTCCAGTCCGTCATCCTGCGCTCGATGATGCAGGCCGTGTATTCGCCGGACAATATCGGTCACTTCGGCCTCAACTACGATGCCTACACCCACTTTACCTCGCCGATCCGTCGCTACCCCGACCTGCTGACCCATCGCGCCATTCGCCACCTGTTGCGCAGCAAGAAGCGGGTCAAGGGCCTCAATCGTGTGAAGGGCGCGCAGCTTCTGCCGGCCGAAGCCATCTATCCCTATGACGAGCCGGCCATCGCTTCCGCCGGCGTGCAGTGTTCCATGACCGAGCGTCGTGCCGACGAGGCCACCCGGGATGTGGTCAATTGGCTCAAGTGCGAATACCTCGAGCAGCACGTGGGCGACGAATTCACCGGAACGGTCAGCGCCGTAACGGGTTTCGGTCTGTTTGTGGAGCTGGACGAACTGTATGTGGATGGGCTGGTGCACATCACCGGACTGCCCCGGGACTATTACACCTACGAGGCCGCCCATCACCGGCTGATCGGTGATCGCACCCGCAAGGTCTTCCGGCTGGGCGACCGCCTGAGGGTGCGAGTGGTGCGCGTCAATCTGGAAGAGCGCAAGATCGACTTCGAGCTGGTGGATATGGTGGACACCCCCCGCCGGCGTGGCGGTCGTGACAGCGATGACACCAGGGGTGGCACCTCGACGCCGGCTCGCAAGCGTCCGCGCGGCGAATCGGTGGCGGGACAGCCCCGCGCCAAGGGGGCCGGCGAAGGCGGGAAGGGACGACAGTCCTCCGGTCGCGGCCGACGTTCGGGCTCGGGTGGGCGCCGCCGGGGTGGTGCGCCCAAGTCCTGAGCCAAGTCTTGAGTCGTGTCCTGAGGCGAGATCGCGGGATGCCCGTCGTGAGCGGGCAGGGTAGAATGCCCGCCCCCTGAACCCGGCCACCGGCGGTGGCCCACTGCATCGGAGCTTCCCGGACATGGGCGCGAAGAAACCTGCCAGCGAATGGCTGTTTGGACTTCACACCGTACTGACTGTCCTGCAGACCGAGCCTGAGCGTGTCCTTGAGCTGCGTCTGCAGCGCGGCCGCGACGATGAACGGCTACGCAAGGTGCAACAGCGTGCCGAACGGCTCAATCTGCCGGTCACCCTGGTCAATCGTGGCGATCTGGATCGCATGGTCGATGGCTCCCACCAGGGGGTCGCCGCGCTGTGTCGTCAGGGGCAGCTGCGCGATGAGCGCTACCTCTGGCAATTGCTGGACAGCCGCGCCGAGGAGGGGCAGGTGCCCTTCCTGCTTGTACTGGACGGAATTACCGACCCCCACAATCTCGGCGCCTGCCTGCGCACTGCGGATGCCGCCGGTGTGTGGGCGGTGCTGGCGCCCAAGGATCGGTCGGTGGGCATGACCCCGGTGGTTCAGAAAGTGGCCAGTGGCGCGGCCGAGTCGGTGCCCTTCATTGCCGTCACCAATCTGGCCCGCACGCTCGATGAGTTGAAGTCGAGGGGGGTGTGGCTGGTTGGAACGGCTGGCGAAGCGGAGCAGTCGGTCTACGAGGCTGACCTGAAGGGGCCTGTGGCACTGGTCATGGGCGCGGAGGGCAGTGGCTTGCGTCGCTTGACCCGGGATCACTGCGACTTTCTGGTCAAATTGCCGATGGCGGGGGTGGTCAGCAGCCTCAACGTTTCGGTGGCCGCCGGTGTCTGCCTGTTCGAAGCGGTACGGCAGCGGGGCGCCGGTGATTGAGGCCACCTGCTGCGAAATGGGTTAATCTGGATCAGTGGCAGTCGAGCCATATGGGGTTACCCTGAATCTTTCGGTAACGAAGGAGAAGCGTGTGGACAAGATGGCAGTCAAGCAGCGTTTAGAGAGCTATCGCGATGACCTGGCCGCGCGGTTGCAGAAGATCGAGCGGCACATTCACTACCCCGATGAGCCGCTCGACAGGGATTTTGCCGAGCAGGCAGTTGAGCTTGAGAACCGGGATGTGCTGCATGAGCTGCAGCGCGAAGCCTTGAGCGAGCTGCGACAGATCAATGCCGCGCTCGATCGGCTGGAGCGTGGTGAATACGAGACCTGCGCTCGCTGTGGCGGTGCCATCGACCTTCGTCGCCTCGATGTGCTGCCCTATGTGGCAATCTGCATACGCTGCGCCGAGGCGGGGTGACCCGCTTGCCGCAGGGCCGATGGGCGAAGGCGGCCGCGATGGTATCAACCGCAGCCGGAGCGAAACAGTCAGACCGACATCGCTGAACCATAACGGTCAGACCGAAAAAAAGGGGCACACTGCCGGCAGTGCGCCCCTTTTGCATGGGTGCCGGTGGCCGGGTGTCAGCGCAGGTGGCCGAGGTGTTTCTGTACCACCTGCAGCAGCGGTTTGAACAGCTTCGGCGTCGCGGTCACCACGTGACCGGATTCCATGTAGGTCTCGGTGCCGTTGAAGTCGCTGACGAGGCCGCCGGCCTCGCGAATCAGCAGTACGCCGGCGGCGATGTCCCACGGCTTCAGGTTCATTTCCCAGAAGGCGTCGAAGCGGCCTGCGGCCACGTAGGCGAGGTCCAGCGACGCCACGCCGAGTCGACGGATGCCCGACGACTGTCCGGCCAGGTCATGCAGGCTGGCGAGGTAGGCGTCGATATTCTCCAGTGAAAACCCATTGAACGGGATGCCGGTGCCGATCACGGCGCCGTCGATGGCCTGCCGGCCCGACACGCGGATGCGGCGGCCGTTGAGCTGCGCGCCGCGGCCGCGACTGGCCGTGAATTCCTCGAGCTTGATGGGATCGAACACCACCCCGTGCTCCAGCTTGCCCTTGTAGGTGCAGGCGATGGAGACGGCGTAGTGGGGGATGCCGTGGATGAAATTGGTGGTGCCGTCCAGCGGGTCGATGATCCAGCGGTAGTCGGGATCGCTGCCCTCGATGAGACCGGACTCCTCGCCCAGAAAGGAGTGGGTCGGGTAGGCTTTCTTGAGCTGGTGAATGATTTCGCGCTCGGCCGCCTGGTCGATTTCGGTGACGTAGTCGTTGCGACCCTTCTCGTCGATGCGGACACGATCCATGCGCTCGACGGCGCGGACGATGATTTCACCCGCCTTGCGCGCCGCGCGCAGGGCGATATTGACCATGGGTTCCATATAGGGAGTATCTTCGGTTGGCAAAGCCCGCAATTGTAACAGAGGCTCTAGGTGCCCGGGAGGGCTTTTGCTAAACTGCGCGCCTTTTCCGGGCCGGCGGACCGCGAGGTTTCCGGCTGCTTCCGACTCCTGAGGTGGTTGCCATGACGGGCCGTTTTGATCGTATCCGCGTAGTGTTGGTCAACACTACCCATCCCGGCAATATCGGCGCCGCAGCCCGCGCGCTCAAGAACATGGGACTGTCGCGACTCTACCTGGTCGCGCCCAAGGAGTTTCCGGCCGACCGCGCCGTATGGCGTGCGGCCAATGCCATCGACGTGCTCGACGCCGCAGTGGTGGTGGATACCCTCGAGGAGGCAGTGGGCGACTGTGGCCTGGTGGTGGGCACCAGTGCTCGTGAGCGGCGCATTCCCTGGCCGCTGCTCGATCCCCGGGAGTGCGGCGTGCGGGTCTGGCAGGAAAGCGCCGAGCACGATGTGGCCATCGTGTTCGGTCGCGAGGATCGGGGGTTGACCAACGAGGAGTTGCAGCAGTGCACCTTTCATGTGCATATCCCCGCCAATCCCGAATACAGTTCCCTCAATCTGGGCGCCGCGGTTCAGGTGCTGACCTATGAAGTACGCATGGCCTCGCTGGCGCAGGTCGATGGCTCGATTCCGTCGCTGAGTCAGTGGGACGTGCCCCCGGCGAAGGCGGCGGATCTGGAGCTGTACTTCCGTCACCTCGAGGAGGCGTTGGTGGACATCGAGTTCCACGATCCTGACAACCCCCGGCAGACCATGGCCAGGCTGCGTCGCCTGTACGGCCGCATTAGGCTCGACGAGATGGAACTGTCGATCCTGCGCGGGGTGCTCACCTCCATGCAGCGGGCCGGCCGGGAGATGCGCCGGCTCCGCAAGGAGGGCAGCTGAAGGGTTGTACAGGCATTGCCCGGTTTTAGTTGACTGATTTAGTAGGTTTTAGAATAATGGGGCGATTGCCACCCACCCCAGGATGAGCCCATGCGCCTGACCACCCGTGGACGCTATGCGGTTACCGCCATGCTCGATCTGGCCATCAACGCCACCGACGGACCGGTAACCCTGTCAGACATTTCCCAGCGCCAGGGCAT
>JBJHAZ010000218.1:0-4450 GCA_050485225.1 Gammaproteobacteria bacterium | reverse complement strand
ATCCCGGAGGTGGTGAAGGTCCCGGTGGACGAGGTGCGCCGGCATCTGCCGGCGGAAACGCCTGCGGTGACGCCGGAGCAGCGCGAAACCAGCATCCGCGAGCGCCGCGCCGCCTGGCAACAGCGCCGCCACTGGTAGCGCGGCTTTTAAATGCGACTGCGACCGCGCTTGAAGCACGGCTGCGCTCGAAACCTTGCTGCGCTCAAGCCCGGGGCCGGCGGCAGCACCGGCGTCGCCCCTTCAAAGTATGGCAAACAGGCCAAGCGCTACCAGCAGGCCCAGCAGCGGCACCACCACCGTCAGCGCCCCCACCGGACCGTAGGCGTCCCTGTGCTTCTCGCCGCAGATGGCGCGAATGGTGGTGACCACATAGCCGTTGTGGGGCAGGGAATCCATGGCGCCGGAGGAGATGGCGACGATGCGGTGCAGGGCATCGGGGTCGACACCCAGATCCAGATAGTGGGGCGCCAGCACCGGCAATGCGATGGACTGGCCGCCCGAGGCCGACCCGGTCAGGCCCGCAATCACGGTGACTGCAACGGCCGCGCCCACCAGGTCGTGGACCGGCAGCGTGGTGATGAAACTCACCGCCATGTCGAAGGCCGGGGAGGCCTGGGCCACCGAGCCGAAGCCCACCACGGCGGCGGTATTGCCGATGGCGATCAGCGCGCCGAACGCCCCTTCGCTGCTGGCATTGCCCACGCTGCGGTAGTGGCGCCAATGCAGTGCCATCGCGCACAGACAGCCGGCCAGCAGGGCGACGATGAGCGCCGCCTGCTGGAGCCGGTCGTGCAGCAGAAAGCTGACCGTCAGTACCGCCAGCAAGGGCACCAGCGCCAGCAGCGGCGGCGGGCGGTCGCGTTCATGGGGTGGTGCATCGGTGCTGCGCGCCTCGAAATGCTCGCCCCGCGCCGTCGCCCGGCGCAACATGCGGTTCAGCCACCAGAAGCCCAGTGAGGCCATCAGTACGGCCACCACCAGGCTCACCTCCCAGCCGGCATAGGGGCTGGTACCCAGGTACTTGATTGGGATCCAGTTCTGGATCTCGGGTGAGCCGGCCGAGGTCATGGTGAAGGTCACCGAGCCGAAGGCCAGCGCGCCGGGAATGAAGCGGCGGGGCAGGTTGGCCTGGCGAAACAGGCTGAGGGCAATGGGGTAGGCAGAAAAGGCCACCACGAACACGCTGACGCCGCCGTAGGTCAGCACGGCGCAGGCCATCACCACCGCGAAGGGCGCGCTGCGGGTGCCGAGCCGGTCGATCACCCACTGGGCCACGCTCTCGGCGGCCCCGCTGTCCTCCATCAGCTTGCCGAAAATGCTCCCGAGCAGGAACATGAAGAACCAGGACTGGATGAAACCGGCAAACCCGGCCATGTAGGAAGACAGGTAATCCGGTGCCTCGAGCGTGTCGACGGGGAAAAGGGCGACGCCGCCGGACAGGGCGATGAGGATGGCGCACAGCGGCGCGGCCACCAGCAGGTTCATGCCGCGGATGGTGAGGTAGATCAGCAGCGACAGCGCGAATACAAGGCCGAGAATGCTGAGCATGGGCGGCTCCCCGGGTTATTGTTCTGGCATCATGGGCAATGTGGGTCGGTCCGATTGTAAACGATAGCGTCTGTCAACGAAGTGCCGATAAAACAGTTATTTGAACCAGAGTCCGATAGAACGGTCAGAGATAACCGAACTGGCAACAGGAGGCCTTGCATGACTCGAGTGAAGCGTTTGATGGTGCTGTCGCTACTGCCCCTCTCCCTGACCGCCGGCGCGGAGGTGGCCAGCAACGTGTTCGGCGTGAGCGAAAAAGTGTTGCTGCGCGATCTCGACCTGGCGGTGCCGGCAAAACTCGATACCGGTGCCGTGACGGCCTCGCTCAGTGCCCAGAACATCGAGCTGTTCGAGCGCGGCGACGAGGAGTGGGTGCGCTTCGAGCTGGCCGTGGACGGCGAGCTGGAAGGCAAGACTCTGGAGAAGCCACTCTCGCGCTCGGTGAAGATCCGGCGCCGTGCCGAGGACATCCCCGATGATTCGGATCGCGAGTTTGCCCGTCGCCCGGTGGTGGAGATGGACCTGTGCATCGGCGAGCACGCCGGCACCATCGAGGTCAATCTCACCGACCGTACCGCCTTTTCCTATCCACTGCTGATCGGCACCACGGCCCTCAAGAAATTCGACGCCATGGTCGATCCGGCGCTCAGCTACGAGGCGGGAGATCCTCGCTGCTCCTGACGCCGCGTGGCGGTCGACAGCGCTGTCCGCCGCCCTGCAACCGGTGATGCCGATCGGTCAGCGCGCAGGAACACCGCCAGTCCCTTCCTGTCCAACCCATCACAGGGCGCTCCCCGGTACGAGCCCGTCGGGCCGGGCCCGGTGGGCGACTGTGGTAAAATCGCCGCTTCACAGGCAGGAATGACGCAATGCAAGAGAACGACCGGCTGCACATGGCCCGCGACGATCATCACCGGCAGATCGTGGAGGCACACCTTGATCACATGGGCGCCGAGCCCCGCTATACACCCGAGGAGGATGCCTTCTATCGGGCTCGTATCAAGGCGCTCCTCGAGGAGAAGAACGCGGTCATCGTGGCGCACTACTACACCGATCCGGTGATCCAGGCGCTGGCCGAGGAGACGGGAGGTTTTGTGTCCGACTCCCTCGAGATGGCCCGGTTTGGCAGCCAGCACAAGGCCGACACCCTGGTGGTGGCCGGGGTGCGCTTCATGGGCGAGACCGCCAAGATCCTGACGCCGGACAAAACCGTGCTGATGCCTACCCTCGAGGCCACCTGTTCCCTCGATATCGGCTGCCCGGCCGACGAGTTCGATGCGTTCTGCAACCAGCATCCCGACCGCACCGTGGTGGTCTACGCCAATACCTCGGCGGCGGTGAAGGCCCGGGCCGACTGGGTGGTCACCTCCAGCATCGCGCTGGATGTGGTGGACCATCTCGACAGCCAGGGGGAAAAGATCCTCTGGGCGCCGGACAAGTACCTCGGCAGCTACGTGCAGAAGAAAACCGGGGCGGATGTACTGCTCTGGGACGGCAGCTGTATCGTCCACGAGGAGTTCAAGTCCCGCGGCATTCTCGATCTGAAAAAGGTCTATCCCGATGCAGCCATTCTGGTGCATCCGGAATCGCCCGAGTCGGTGGTGGAGATCGCCGATGTGGTGGGCTCCACCAGCCAGCTCATCAACGCCGCCAAAACCCTGCCCAACCAGCAGTGCATCGTGGCCACCGATGAGGGCATCTTCTTCAAGATGCAGCAGGCGGCGCCGGACAAGGAGCTGATCATTGCGCCCACCGCCGGCAGCGGGGCCACCTGTCGCAGCTGCGCCCACTGCCCGTGGATGGCCATGAACCACCTCAAGAACCTGATGGAATCCCTGGAGCAGGGCACCAACGAGGTGCTGGTGGACCCGGAAGTGGGCCGCAAGGCCATGATTCCCCTGCAGCGCATGCTCGATTTCCGCGAGCGCCAGCTGGCTGCCCAATCCTGATCCCGGCGCCGGTTACCCCTGAACCGGCACCGGGCAGCTGCGCTCGTAGTCCCGCCACTGGCGTCGTGCCAGATTCAGCGCACCGTCCGGTGTGATCGGTACGAACCGCACCGGCTCCCCGGGTCTCAGTTGTGCCAGCAGGCGCAGGTCGCAGCCTGCCACCACCCCGAGACGCGGGTAGCCGCCGATGGTCTGGTGGTCGTGCATCAGCACTATGGGTTGGCCGTCACCGGGCAGTTGCACGGTGCCGGGCACCAGCCCCGCCGACAGCTGTGTGGTACCCGCTCCGACCAGCGCCTCGCCTTCCAGTCGATAACCCATGCGGTCGGCGTGCGCGCTGACGCGGTAGGTCTGCGCCAGAAAGTGCCGCTTGACCGACCGCAGCCGCGCGCGGCTGTCGAGGCAGGGGATCAGGTGGAGCACCGTCTCGCCCCCGCAGGCCGGTTGTCTCGACGGCGGGACCGCGAAACAGCGGTCGGCCGGTGATGGCTCGCAAACCAGGACATCGCCGTCATTGAGCGGCGTGCCGCCGCCCGCGTGGCCACCCAGTCCTTCCCGCACGATCGTCGCCACACTGTCGAGGTAGGGCGGCGCGGAAAACCCGCCCGCCACCGCCAGGTAGAGACGGCAACCCCGTTCGGCCATGTCGATTGCGAACCGATCGCCCGGCGCCAGGTTGTAGCTGCGCCAGCATTCGGCTGCGCGGCCGTTGAGGCGGATGGGCGCGCGGGCACCGGTGATGGCGAGGCGGATCGGCACCTCCGCTTCCAGCTCCAGGCCGCCCAGGGTGATTTCCAGTGCCGGGGTGCCGGCGCGGTTGCCGCACAGGCGGTTGGCCCAGTCGAAGCTGAGGCGGTCCAGCGGGCCGCCCGTGGTCAGGCCAAGCTGGTAGCAACCCAGTCGACCGTCGTCCTGAAGCAGGCTCAGGGGACCGGCTCGGAGTACCCTGAGCC
>JBJHAZ010000217.1:0-4453 GCA_050485225.1 Gammaproteobacteria bacterium | reverse complement strand
ACATGCGCGGCCGCACTCTCAACAACTCGTTCATCATCCTCGACGAGAGCCAGAACACCACCCGCGAACAGATGAAGATGTTCCTGACCCGCATCGGTTTCGGGTCCACCGCCGTGATCACCGGCGACACCACCCAGATCGACCTGCCGCGGGGCGTCAAGTCCGGCCTGGTGCACGTCAGCCAGGTGCTCGATGGGGTCGAGGAGATCAGCTTCACCCACTTCCAGCCCAAGGACGTGGTGCGCCACCCGCTGGTACAGCGGGTTGTGGAAGCCTACGAAGACTACGAAAGCCGCCACCCCAACGACTGATCCGGCCATCCGCTCATGGACCTCGACCTTCATCTGGATGTCAATTCCGGCTGCGACCATATTCCCACTGAAGGCCAGATGCGTCGCTGGGTGGGTGCCGCCCTGGCGGGCCGGCGCGATCGGGCCGAACTGTCGGTCTACGTGGTGGACGAGGCGGAGGGCGCCGAGTTCAACCAGCGCTATCGCCACAGGAAGGGGCCCACCAACGTGCTTTCCTTTCCGGCCGAGCTGGACCTGCCGGTGGCCCTGCCCCTGCTCGGCGATCTGGTAATATGCGCGCCGGTGGTGAAGCGCGAGGCCGTCGAGCAGGGCAAGACCGCCGAGGCACACTGGTGCCACATGCTGGTTCACGGTACCCTGCATCTGCTCGGCCATGACCATACGGACGATGATGACGCTCTCGAAATGGAGCAACTGGAAACCGACATACTGGCCGGACTCGGTTATCCTCCGCCCTATGAGGGGCCGGCGGCGGTGGACGGCCACCGGGCCTGAGCCGACCCCCACACACGCAAAAAAGAACCATAGCGAGTCATGAACGACGACAGTTCGAGCAGTCAGCAGGACAAGTCCTGGCTGGACAAGCTGGCCCAGGCCTTCTCATCGGAACCCAAGACCCGTGACGACCTGGTCGACATCCTGCGCGTCGCCCATCGCAACCAGATCATCAACGATGAGGCCCTCGAAATCATCGAGGGGGCGCTGACCGTATCCGAGCAGCAGGTACGCGAGATCATGGTGCCGCGCTCCCAGATGGTAGTGGTCAACTACTGCGACTCGCCGGCCCGGTTCCTGCCTGCGGTGATCGAATCGGGGCACTCGCGCTTCCCGGTGGTGGCCGAATCCACCGACGATGTGAAGGGCATCCTGCTGGCGAAGGACTTGCTGCCACTGGCCCTCAACGGCACCGACACCTTCCGCTTCGACGACATTATCCGCCCCGCCTGCATCGTGCCCGAGAGCAAGCGGCTGAACGTCCTGTTGCGGGAATTCCGCGAGGATCGCTACCACATGGCCATCGTGGTGGACGAGTACGGTGGCGTTGCCGGCCTCATCACCATCGAGGACATCCTCGAGGAAATCGTCGGCGACATCGAGGACGAAACCGACGAGGACGAGGAGTCCGCGCCGATCCGCGAAAGCGCCGACAGCGACGCCTACATCGTCGAGGCGCTCACGCCCATCGAGGCCTTCAACGACTACTTCGACTGCACCCTGCCCGACGACGAGTTCGACACCATCGGCGGGCTGGTCCTGCAGGCCTGTGGCCGCATGCCCCACGTGGGCGACCGGGTGCGCATCAACCAGTTCGAGTTCACCATTCTCGAAGGCGATCGGCGCAAGATCCGCCTGCTGGAGATGATCCCGGCGCCTGCTCCCGAACCACTGCCACCCCAGGACGGCTGATCCGGTGCCCGCTTTCATGAGGGCGCTGCTCGCGCCCCTGGCCGCGTTATTGGCCGGCGCCGTCTACCCGCTCGGCCTCGCCCCTTGGGACTGGTGGCTGGTGAGCCTGATGTCGGTCGCCGGCCTGGCCGCGCTGATCCACCGCCAGCCCCCCCGGACCCTGGCGGCGCGCGCGTTCGCCTACGGCCTCGGTCTGTTCGGCACCGGCTCGTCCTGGGTCTACTACAGCATCCACGATTACGGCTACGCGCCCGTGCCGCTCGCCCTGCTGCTCACCGGCCTGTTCACCCTGCTGCTCGCTGCGCTGCTGGTGATGCCGCTGTTGCTGCTCAAACCCCTGCAGCGGCGCTCGCCGGCGGTCTGGCTGACGGGTTTCGCCACCCTCTGGATACTGGGCGAGTTCTGGCGCGGCTGGATCTTCACCGGCTTTCCCTGGCTGTTCCTGGGCTACGGCCACATCGGTACCCTACTGGCCGGCTGGGCGCCCATCGGCGGCGTCTACCTCACCGGCTTCGTGGCCGCACTGACCGCAGCGGCCCTCGGCCTGCTGCGCGCCTGGCCCGACCACCGCCGCCAGGCGGTGGCCGTCACCGCCGCCCTGGCCCTGCTGTGGGCCGGCGGCGGCTGGTTCAATGGCATCGACTTCACCCGCCCCCACGGCGAACCGATCAGCGTCAGCCTGATCCAGCCCAACCTGTCGCTGGAAACCAAGTGGGACGAGCAGGCCATGGAGTACATTCTGGGTGGGCTGGTGAACCAGAGCGAAGCGCATTGGGGCCAGCAGGTGGTGATCTGGCCCGAGTCCGCCATCCCGGAGTTTGCCCACCGGGTCAGGCCCTTTCTCGGCGCCATCGACGAACAGGCGCGCCGCCACGGCACCACCCTGATCACCGGCATTCCCACCGCCAGCGCGCCCGGCCGCTACTACAACTCGCTGATCGCCCTCGGCCAGGGCCAGGGCCAGTACGACAAGCACCACCTGGTGCCCTTCGGTGAATACGTCCCGCTGGAAAACCAGCTGCGCGGCCTGATCGGCTTCTTCGACCTGCCCATGTCCCAGTTTTCCGCCGGCCCGCGAGGCCAGCCACACCTGCGCGCCGGTGACCTGCGCGTGGGCTCGGCGATCTGCTACGAGGTGGCCTATCCGCGCCTGGTGGCGGAGCAGGCGCGCGATGCGCATTTTCTGGTGACCGTCAGCAACGATGCCTGGTTCGGCGACTCCATCGGCCCGCTGCAACACCTGCAGATCGCACAGATGCGCTCGCTGGAAACCGGGCGCTGGTTTGCCCGCGCCACCAACAACGGCGTCACGGTGCTTATCGATCACCGCGGCCGCATCACCGCCCGGCTGCCCCAGTTCAGCCGCGACGAGCTCGACGGCACCCTGCAACCGCGCCTCGGCACCACGCCGTTCCAGCGCCTGCCCGACTGGCTGCTGCCGGCCCTGTTTGCGGCGACCTACCTGTGCCTTCTGGCCCTGCCGGGACACCGCCGCCGCAACAGCGGCCATTGACGGCCGGCGCGGCCGGTCGTTCCGATCGCGGGAATCCCCTATAATGCGCGGCTACCCGGCCGCAGCACGGCCCAACCCTCCAGACACCAGATGCAGGCCCATGCAAGAGCACTATCATCCCGACGCCATTGAAGCCGAAGCCCAGCGCTACTGGGAAGACAACGACAGTTTCCGGGTCGAGGTGGACTCCGCGCGGGAAAAGTACTATTGCCTGGCCATGTTCCCCTACCCCAGCGGCAAGCTGCACATGGGCCATGTGCGCAACTACACCATCACCGACGTGATCAGCCGCTACCAGCGCATGCTGGGCAAGAACGTGTTGCAGCCCATGGGCTGGGATGCCTTCGGCCTGCCGGCGGAAAACGCCGCCATCAAGAACCACACCGCACCGGCCGCCTGGACCTACAGCAACATCGAGACCATGAAGGGCCAGCTGCGCTCGCTCGGCTTCGGCTACGACTGGAGCCGCGAGCTGGCCACCTGCCAGCCTGATTATTACCGCTGGGAGCAGTGGTTCTTCACCCGCCTGTACGAGAAGGGTCTGGTCTACAAGAAGATGGCCACCGTCAACTGGGATCCGGTGGATCAGACGGTACTGGCCAACGAGCAGGTGATCGACGGGCGCGGCTGGCGTTCGGGCGCGCTGGTGGAGCGCAAGGAAATCCCCCAGTGGTTCATCAAGATCACCGATTACGCCGAAGAGCTGCTGGCCGGCCTCGACCAGCTGGAAGGCTGGCCGGAGCAGGTGCGCACCATGCAGCGCAACTGGATCGGCAAGAGCCGGGGCGTCGAGCTGACCTTCGACCTGGCCGAACCGGTGGCGGGCATCGCCGCCTTCGAGGTCTACACCACCCGACCGGACACCCTGATGGGCGTCACCTATGTGACGGTGGCGGCGGAGCATCCCATCGCCCTGGCGATGGCCGAGCAGCGGCCCGAGCTGGCCGGCTTCATTGCCGAGTGCAAGAAACAGGCGGTCAACGAAGCCAGCATGGCCACCATGGCCAAGCAGGGTATGGCCCTCGGTATCGAGGCCATCCATCCGCTCAGCGGCGAGCGCGTGCCGGTCTGGGTCGGCAACTATGTATTGATGGACTACGGCTCCGGCGCCGTGATGGCGGTCCCGGCCCACGACCAGCGCGACTGGGAATTCGCCCGCCAGTACGATCTGCCCATCCGCCAGGTGATCGCACCGGCGGACGGCGGCACCATCGATCTGGAC
>JBJHAZ010000216.1:4073-4461 GCA_050485225.1 Gammaproteobacteria bacterium | reverse complement strand
GCGCTACCCTGCTGGCCGGCGGCAACGGCCGTCCGGACATGGGCAACGGCTTCTTCGTCGAGCCCACCTGCTTCGTGGACGTGACGAACGACATGCGCATCGCCCAGGAAGAGATCTTTGGACCTGTTTCAGTGATGATCACCTATGATGACGAAGAGGACGCCATCCGGATCGCTAACGACAGTATCTATGGCTTGGGCGGCATAGTGATAGGCCCCACCGAGCGCGCAGTGGCCATTTCCAAGCGCATCCGCGCCGGCACGGTTAGCGTCAATGGTGGAGTATGCATCACCGGCGACCTGCCCTTCGGCGGCTACAAGCAGAGTGGTGTCGGTCGCGAGTGGGGCCTGGAAGGCATCGAGGAGTTCACCGAGATCAAGGCCATCGG
>JBJHAZ010000216.1:0-4063 GCA_050485225.1 Gammaproteobacteria bacterium | reverse complement strand
CGCGTGTCCTGATCGGCCTCCCTCGACACGGGGCGCCCGAGGCGCCCCTGTCACCGCCCAAAAAGAAAGGCTGCCCGGTTTCCCGGTGCAGCCTTTCTTTTTGTCTCCCGCACAGGACGGTGCGTCCAGCGCGGCGTAATTAGCCGGACGGGGTGTCCAGCTCCAGGCCCGCCGCGTGGTGGGCGGCGACCCACCCCCACACCATGGCCGGGCCGATGCTGCCCCCGGCGCCCGGATAGATCCGCCCCATCATGGATGCCGTGCAGACACCGGTGGCGTAAAGCCCCCGAATCACCGCCCCATCCTCCTTGAGAACCCGGCCGCGATCATCGGTGAGCACCCCGCCGAAAGTGCTCACGTCACCGGGATAGACCGGTACAGCATAGAACGGGCCTTTCTCGATGGTGCCCAGCGTCTGTTGAGGCTCCCTCACGAACTCGCCACACCAGCGATCATAGGCGCGCTCGCCTCGCCCGAAATCCTCGTCGCGACCCTGGCGCACAAAGCCGTTGAAGCGCTCCACCGTCTCCTTGAGGGTGGCGGGCTCCACCTGCATCTCTGTCGCCAGCGCCTCCAGGGTTTCCCCCTGCTTCAGATAGCCTGCCTCGTGCCACTTTTTCAGCAGCTTCCGCTTGGGCGACTTGCCCGACAACAGATAGCGCTCGATATACTGGCTGTCGAGCACCGCCCAGCTGGGCACTGCCGGAGAGATCCGGTGTCGATCCAGCATCCCCTGGCAATAGGCCATGTAGGAACCGCCCTCGTTCTGGTAGCGAACCCCGGTCTGGTCCACCAGGATGGCGTGGGGCGAGCCGGTAATGCGCTGCACACCGGGGTAGATGAAATCCTTCTCGCTGCCCGGTGGCATGGTGGTGGGATAGCCGATCATGGCATCCATCTGCGCCACGGCGATGCCGTGGCGCATCATTTCCTCGATCATCTCGCCGGTGTCGGCTGGATTGCTCGCGCTCCACTCGGTGGAGGTGTGGGGAATGTACTGGTCGCGCATCCGCTGGTTGCGGGCAAAGCCCCCGGCGTTCACCAGCACGCCCACCCGGGCACCCACGCGCCACGGCTTGCCATCCTTGACGGTCACCACGCCCTTGACGGCGCCGTCCTCGATGACCAGCTCGCTCACCGGCGAGTCGGTGCGAATCTCGATACCGGCGCGCAGTGCCACCTGCAGCAGGCGCCCCTGCAACGCCATCCCGGCCGAAACCACCTTCCTGCCGGTCAACACCCCCTTGATCACACGCCCGATCAGTCGAGCGAGATTTTTCTTCGCCACCGGCGAGCAGCGCATGTAGGGCAGCGTCAACGCCTCGTCCATGGTGGCCGGAATGGGCAGAAAACCGGGGCGCAATTTGCTCTTCCACTCACCCAGCTCCTTGATGTTGAAGGGCTCGGCCACCACCGTGCGTCCCGCCACCGAGCCGCCGGGCAGCTCGTCGTAATAGTCGGGCCAATAGCCGACACGATTGAAGGGAATACCCTGCCCCATCAGGAAGTCGAGCATTTTCGGCGCCTGTTGCAGATAGGTGATGCGCCGCTCCCGGGTGGCCGCCGGCGCGTCATTCTGGCGGCCCACCGCGTGGTCGAGATAGGTGAGCGCCTGATCGTAGCTGTCCTCGACGCCGTCGCGCTTCATGAAGGGGTTATCGGGAATCCACATGACCCCGCCGGACCGAGCGGTGGTGCCGCCCACCAGGTCCGTTTTCTCCAGAATCAGGACGCTCTTGCCGGCCGACTTCATCACCAGCCCCGAGCACATGGAGCCGGCACCACTGCCGACCACAACCCAATCCTGAACCTCGTCGAAACTGCTCATTCTCCACCACCCCGTCGATTCTCATTTATGTTGCCCGGGCAAGGGACCCGGATGATTGACTGGCCGGGTTATCCCCGAAGTCCCCGACCTGCGGGCCGGAACGTCCATCAGGTTATAACAAAACGCGCTTTTGATCAGCACAAACTTTGCAACGCAAAGCGAGTGGGTGGCACCAGTCTATCCCGGCCTGACAGCTATCTGAGCAGCCCATCGTATTTGAGAATCCGCTGAAACTCGTTGCGAAAACGCTCCACGATACGGTCGGTATCGGCGCCGGGCTCAACGCTGTGACGAAAAACACGGGGCCCGATGATCGCCGATGTAAGCAGGATGATGGCATACACCTCGGGGTCGATTCGCTGTTCCCCGGTACGCTGGCCGAAACCCTCCACCAGCGTATCCCAGAAGGGGTAGCGATCACGGATATCCCCCGGCGATATGAAGTCGTCAATCCAGAGCTTGAGCAGCTCGGGGTTGTCCAGCACGAAGCGGGTGATGAAATCCATGCGTTCCTGCTGCGGCATCGCCAGCGAAAGCCCCTTGGCCAGCTGCTCGGAGGACCACCGCTTCACGGCGGAGAGCAGCGCATCGCGGTTCTCGAAGTGGTAGTAGACCGTCGTACGATTGATGCCGACCGCGCGCGCCACCGCCGCCACAGAGAGCGCCTCCACACCTTTCTCGGAAATCAGCCGGACGGCCGTTTCGATCAGCTGACGGTGCGTTTCCTCGTAGCCCCTGTTCCTCTTTTGTGTAGGCTTCTTTTGTGTGTTCCGCGTCTGCACGGCGCCGGCTGTGATTACTGATGAACTCATGCCTTCCTGTATCCTGAACGTTCCCGCAGAGTGGCCGTGGTTCCGTGGGCTTCCCCAGCGACTGACTTCAAGCGGCAGACAGCCCACGAAGTGCGGATGCTCCGCGAACCGCCATTGAGTTTACAACACGCCTGTCGTATAACCACACTCGACCACGGGCGCCGACCGCGCCCCACCACAATGAGGGCATATCATGACAGGTTTTCTCGGAGACATTTTCCAGCAGGGCTACATCGTCGAGGATGTGGCCACCGCCGTACGGGATTGGGCTGAGCGGGTGGGTGCCGGGCCGTTCTACGTGCTGGACCGGCTGGAGATGGACAACTATTCCTACCGCGGCGTGAAAGCCCCGGTGACCATGCGCCTGGCATTCGGCTACTGGGGCCCCATTCAGATCGAGCTGATCCAGCCGCTGGGTTCCGGGACCAGCCTGTACAGCGATGCGCTGAAAACCGGCGCAGGGCAGCTCAACCACTGCGCCACCCTCATCGAGGGCGACCTGGACGAGCTGCTGGCGAAACATGGCCTGGAGGAAAGGATCATTCAGGCGGGCCACATGCCAACGGGGCTGAAATTTGTCTACCTGGAAAACTACCTGCCGGATGGCTCGCATCTCGAGCTGATTCAGGCCACCGATCAGGCCCGCCAGGGCTTTCAGGGTATGCAGGCGATTCACGCCGCCTGGGATAGCAGCGGCGACCCCGTGCGCGATATCGCCAACATGGGGGCGGACATGGCGGCGCTGCGCTGAAGGGGCTAAACGCCAGAGCCAGTGGGGTCGACGCCAGCCGGCCCCACTCGTCTCGGCCTCAGCGTCCGTCCTTCAGGCGCTCCGCGGCCTTCAGGCGCAACTCGCCCGCCTTGACCTTCTCGTTGCCGGTGAGGGCGAACTCCTCCTCGCGGAAGAACAGCACCCGTCGCGGCACCTTGAAGCTGGCGAGCTGCTCCTTGAGCCAGGCGATGAGGGCACCCTCGTCGAGGGTCTCGCCCTCGAGAGGCACGATGCAGGACACCACCATCTCGCTCAGGGTCTCATGGGGCACGCCGACGGTCTGGGTGCGCTTGACGCCCGGGTAGCGGGCGATCACAGTGTCCACCTCCTCGGGTGAGACGTTGGCACCGCCGGTCTTGATGATATCGTTGAGGCGCCCTTCCCAGAACAGATGGCCATTGGCATCCACGTACCCGCCATCGCCGGTGTGGTAGTAGCCATCATCGTCGAAAATGTCTTCCGGAGCCTTGCCGATGTAGCCCTTCATCAGGGTCGCGCCCTTGATGCAGATCTCGCCGCGCTCCCCCACCGGCACCATATGGCCGCTTTCCGGATCCACCACCTTGAGCAGGTTGCCGGGTAATACCGGGCCAAAATTGGCGGGATTGGCGTTTTCCGGGTCACCCAGCTGGAAGGACGCCAGAATCGTCA
>JBJHAZ010000215.1:0-4506 GCA_050485225.1 Gammaproteobacteria bacterium | reverse complement strand
TGCGCGCGATCTGCAGGAAGCCGTGATGTCGATCCGTATGGTGCAGATGGACTACGTGTTCAGCCGCTTCCCGCGACTGGTGCGCGACATCAGCGGCAAGCTCGGCAAGCAGGTGGAGCTGGTGACCGAAGGCAAGTCCACCGAACTGGACAAGGGGCTGATCGAGCGCATCATCGACCCGCTGACGCACCTGGTGCGCAACAGCATGGACCACGGCATCGAGATGCCCGAGGCGCGCGAGGCCGCCGGCAAACCCGCCAAGGGCACGCTGACCCTGTCCGCCAAGCACCAGGGCGGCAATATCGTCATCGAGGTGATCGACGACGGTGCCGGCCTCAACCGCGACAAGCTGCTGGCCAAGGCGCGCAGCAACGGCCTGGACGTGTCCGACAACATGAGCGACGACGATGTCTGGCAGCTGATTTTTGCACCGGGCTTTTCCACCGCCGAGCAGGTCAGCGACATTTCCGGCCGCGGCGTCGGCATGGATGTGGTGCGCCGCAACATCCAGTCCATGGGCGGCCATGTGGAGATCGCGTCGCGCACCGGCAACGGCACCACCACCCGTATCGTGCTGCCGCTGACGTTGGCGATTCTCGACGGCATGTCGGTGCGCGTCGGCGACGAAATGTTCATCCTGCCCCTCGGGGTGGTCAACGAATTGCTGCAGCCGGCAAAAAACGAGTTGTATCGCATGGCCGGTGACGACGTGCTGCTCAAGGTGCGCGACGAATACCTGCCGGTGGTTTCCCTGCAGGAGGCCATGAACGTGCCCGGTGCACGCCGCGAAATGACCGACTGCATCGCCGTGATCGTACAGGGCGAGGGCATGCGCTATGCGCTGCTGATCGACGAGCCGGTGGGTCAGCAGCAGGTGGTGGTCAAGAATCTGGAAAGCAACTACCGCAAGGTGCCGGGTGTGTCCGCCGCGACCATTCTCGGCGATGGCCGGGTTGCGCTGATTCTCGATGTCGCCGATCTGCACCGCAACAATCATGCGCGCCGCAAGAAACATTCCCCTTTTGCCAAAGAGTCAAAGACTTCATTGGAGGTTGAACCGTCATGAGTGTCCACCAGCAGATCGCTGCCAACAGCCAGGAGTTTCTGGTGTTCTCCCTCGGTGAAGAGGAGTACGCCATCGACATCCTCAAGGTCCAGGAAATTCGCGGCTACGAAAATGTCACCCGCATTGCCAACGCGCCCAGCTTCATCAAGGGTGTGACCAACCTGCGCGGCGTCATCGTGCCCATCGTGGATCTGCGCATTCGCTTCCGTCTGTCCGAGGCGCGCTACGACAGCCAGACCGTGGTGATCGTGGTGAACATCGGCGAGCGGGTCGTGGGCATCGTGGTGGACGGCGTCTCGGATGTACTGACCCTGCAGGAAGAGCAGGTCAAGCCGCCACCGGAATTCGGTCTCGGCCTGCCGCTCGATTACCTCTATGGACTGGGCAATCTGGATGACCGGATGCTGGTGCTGGTGGATATCGAAAAGCTGTTGTCGAGCGAGGATCTGGCACTGGTGGAAAAGTCCGCCGAAACCGTCGAATAAGTCGCTGCCGGCGCAGGGTCGGGCGTCCTTGCCCGACCGCGCGAACGGCGGTCGTTTGTATCCTGCCGCGGAACCCGGGTTCCGTCGGCCGGGTTCGTTCAGATAAGGATTCCGGGTTCAGTCATGCGTACCAACCTGCCGGTCACCGGTCGTGAGCACAAGCTCAAGAGCAATGATTTTCTCATCTCGAGGACGGACAAGACGGGGCGCATTACCTATGCGAACCACTCCTTCATCGAAGTGAGCGGTTACAGTCGCGAGGAGCTGCTGGGAGCACCCCACAACATCCTCCGGCATCCGGACATGCCGCCGGCGGCTTTCGGCGACCTGTGGGGCACCATCCAGTCCGGGGAGACCTGGGTCGGCCTGGTGAAGAACCGGCGCAAGAATGGCGACCACTACTGGGTCAAGGCGCATGTGGCGCCGATTCTCGAAGACGGCAAGGTGCAGGGCTATGTGTCCATGCGCACCAAGGCCGACGACGACGCCATCCTCGCCGCCGACGAGATTTATCGGCAGATCCGCGAAGGTGAGGCTCCCAACCTGTATGTCTCCGGCGGCAAGGTGTGCCGCAAGGGCCCATTGGGCTGGTTGCAGCAGCTCGATTTTCGCTCCGTGCGCACCCGTCTGGCGGTGTGGTGTCTCACCGCCATGGTACTGCTGGCCCTGAGCACCGGCATCGGCCTGTATGGTCTGCGGGGGGTGGAATCGGCCGGTGGGTTGGTATCGCTGCATTGGCTGATACTGCTCGGTGGCCTCGGCGCGCTCGGTTTCATCTGGTGGCGCACGGGGCGGGCCATCTCGCGGCCGCTCGAGCAGGCGATGGAGTTCACGGTGCAGATCGCTGCCGGCAATCTGGTGGCGACGCCCCCCGAGGCCAGGCGCGCCGACGAGATCGGGCGTCTCATGGGCGCACTGGACGTGATGCGCACCAGCCTCAATTGCATTGTCGGCTACATCCACAAGGGCGTTGCGGTGGTGGAGCCCGAGGCCCACGACATTGCGCGCGGCAACGAGGATCTGTCCTCGCGCACCGAGCAGCAGGCCGGGTTCCTGCAGAATACGGCGTCGTCCATGGAGGAAATCATGGCGGCATCGGAACAGAACGCCAGTCATGCCCAGGACGCCAGTGCGCTGGTGTCGGAGACGGCCGGTACCGTCAGGGAGAGCGGCGCGCTGATGCATCGCATGGCGGAAACCATGGGCCGTATCTCGGAAAGCTCCGGGCGCATTGCCACCATTGTCGACGTCATCGACTCCATCGCCTTCCAGACCAATATTCTGGCGCTCAATGCTTCGGTCGAGGCGGCCCGTGCCGGCGAGTCGGGTCGCGGCTTCGCCGTGGTCGCTGGCGAGGTGCGCAGTCTTGCGGGTCGTTCGGCGGACGCGGCCAAGGAAATTCGTGCGCTCATCGACGCGTCGAGCCGCGAGGTCAACGACGGCGCCCAGCTGATGGCTCGCGCCGAAAAAGCCATCGAGGAGGTGGTCGAGTCGGTGGGCCGCGTCAACACGCTGATGGGTGATATTGCCGTGGCTACCGGTGAACAGAGCATCGGCATCTCGACGGTCAACGAGTCGGTGGTGGAGATGGATCTGGTGACCCAGAAGAACTCATCGCTGGTGCAGTCCACCGCCGAGGCCTCGGCGATCCTCGATACCCAGATCGAGGAACTGGCCTATGCCATGAAGGTGTTCCGTGTTCGCAGTGGCATCGAGCGAGGCCGGGACGCTAGCGTGAAGCCGGCGGCCGTGGCCGATGCCGGGTCCGCCCAGAGGGCCGTTGCGTGAGCAGCCCTGAAGTGTCGCCGCTGCCGTGCGCTCGACGAGGGTGTCCTGCTTGAGTTCGGGCACCCCCTCCGGCAAACCGCCCACGTCCATGGCGGCCATGAGCACCCTGATGCGCGAACTGGTGCTGACCGATGAGGATTTCTCGCGCATCAGCCGCATGATTCACGATCGGGCCGGCATCGTACTGGCCCGCCACAAGCGGGAAATGGTGTACAGCCGTCTGGCCAAGCGTGTGCGCGAAAAGGGTTTCCAGCGCTTCAGCGAGTACCTGTCGCTGCTCGAGCGCAATCCCGCCGGGCCCGAGTGGCAGGTGTTCACCAACGCGTTGACCACCAACCTGACGGCGTTCTTTCGCGAGGCGCATCATTTCAAGCTGCTCGAGGAATTCCTGTCGACCCGCAAGCCACCGGTGCGCATCTGGTGTGCGGCCGCCTCCACCGGCGAGGAGCCCTATTCCATCGCCATGGTGCTCGAGGAGGTGTTTGGCGGGCATGTGGACGCCCAGGTGGTGGCGACCGATGTCGATACCACGGCCCTCGACAAGGCGCGCGAGGCGGTGTACCCGCTGTTGCACGTGAGCAAGCTCGGTGAGCAGCGGGTGCGCCGCTTTTTCCACCGCGGTCGCGGTACTCGCGAAGGCCTGGCGCGGGTGCGTCCCGAATTGGCGGCCATGGTGGATTTCCAGCAGCTCAATCTGGTGGCGCCGGAGTGGCCTATCCGCGGGCCCTTCGACGCCATTTTCTGTCGCAATGTGATGATCTATTTCGACAAGGCTACCCAGGCGCGCATCCTCGAGCGGTTCGCGCCATTGCTCAAACCGGACGGCTTGCTGTTCGCCGGTCATTCGGAAAACTTTACCTACCTCACCAAGGCTTTTCGGCTGCGCGGCCAGACCGTCTACACGCGCGCCGACCATGGTGGCCAGAGTGCGGGTTACTAAAGACCGCGCGCAAGCGGCCGATAGCTCTATTGTCCGAGCCGAGGGCCGAAGGCGGTCCAGCCGGTAGTTCAGGAGATTCTGTTTGGCTGCTGAAAAAATCAAAGTGCTGTGTGTCGATGATTCGGCACTGATCCGGGATCTGCTCAGGGAAATCATCAATGAGCACCCGGACATGGAAGTGGTGGCGGTGGCGCCGGACCCGCTGGTGGCCCGCGACCTGATCAAGC
>JBJHAZ010000214.1:0-4513 GCA_050485225.1 Gammaproteobacteria bacterium | reverse complement strand
GCGCACCGGAGGTGACTGGTGGGTATTGCCAATGGTTTGTGAGTTCATGAGTATTCGCTCTTTCAGCTGCCTGTAGCAGCCAGCTCGGCCGCTGGCTGAATATCGATATTTGTCGCGCCGTCCACCCGAACGTCGCCCTGGTACAGCGTGTTCAGCATGGCCTTGTCCACCGCGCTGCGCGGTGCATCAATTTCCACCCGTCCGGCTTTCATGCCGAGGAAGCGTTTGCCGAAGTCGAGGGCGATATCGAGCTGGTGCAAGGTGCACATCAACGTGAGCCCGCGCTCGTCGACGACGTCCCACAACAGGTTCATGACCTCCATGCCCGACTTGGGGTCCAGGCTGGCGATGGGCTCGTCTGCCAGAACAATGCGCGGTTCCTGCATCAGCATTCGGGCGATGGCCACTCGCTGCTGCTGCCCGCCGGAGAGGTTTTCGGCACGCTGTCCTGCCTTGTCGGCTAGGTTGACGCGCTCAAGGCAGGCCATGGCCTTGTCCCGTTCCTCGGTACTGGCGAAGGGCGACATGGCTCCCAGTACTCCCCAGCGGCACCGGCCAATGGCACCGTAAAGAACGTTCTGGAATACGGAGAGGTTGCCGACCAGGTTGAACTTCTGGAATACCACACCGACGCCCCGTCGTACGCGATTGACTTGTCGGCGTGGCAGGGTCTGAATGCATTGGTCGTTTATCCATATGGACCCGCTGGATGCCGGAGTGAGGCCGGTAAGACATCTCATTAGCGTGGACTTGCCGCACCCATTGGCGCCGAGCAGTATGACGCCCTCGCCCGGCTTGATTTCAAAATCCAGGCCGCGCAGCACATGGGTTTTGTCGAAGTGTTTGTGAAGCTTCTCTACACGAATGGCCGGCATGACGAACTCCTGAACTCCGGATGTAAAAAAGCCCGGGCAGTGCCCGGGCCGCCTGGCGTGCTTTCGATCAATCGAGCGGCATGCCTACCAGGGCGTAGGCTTTGGTGATCTCGTCGTATTCTTCCTCGGTGAGGTCGTTGACGAAGCGCGATCCCTCGTATTTCTTGCGCTCGCCTGGCCCCAGGATGGCGTCCATCAGCTCATCGGCATTGGCCATCATTCGGTCACTCACATAGGCGATGCAGTCATCGCTGATGCCGCCGCGGGCGACGAAGATGTCACGGGGCATGGTTTCGCTCTCGGCGATAACCCGGTATTGGGTGTCGGGATCGCGTTCCTCCAGGCGGGCGACGTCGCGCACACCGCTGCCCATGGCATCGACGTCCCGATTGATGAGTGCTTCAAACCGGGCGCCATCCAGCAGCAAGGTCTGTACATCGCGGTCAACATCCAGGCCGGCTTGCGACAGCATCAGGGTGGGAATGATGTGGCCGGTGGTTGAGCCGGCATCCTTGAGCGCGATGCGCTTGCCTTTCAGGTCGGTCAGTGAGTGGATGTCACTGTCCCCATGGACGACAAAGGCCGTGCCATATTCAGCCCGCTCGATCCCGACCATCATTTTCACCGGCTGCCTGGAGCGCATGACGGCGTATTCGGAGGGTCCTGCCAGGATCATATCCACCTGCTCGAACTGCAGGGCATTGACGGTGGCGGTACGGTCGCTGACCGGGAAGAACTGGACCTCGAGGTCGAGAATGTCGCTCAACAGGGTCTGGAACGCCCCGTAGGTGCGTACCATCTCCTCCATGCCCTCGATGCCGGTATCGGCAAATCGGAGTGTTGACGGGCACTCTTGTGGTCCAGCCAGGGACAGGCCTGAAAAGGCAAGGGTGGCGCACATCAGGGGTGCGGCGAACAGTTTTTTCATGGGTCGGCGTCTCCAGGTGAAAGCTCGGTGTCGCAGAACCTTAATGTCGGTATATTGCAGCCCGGTGACAGGTTTGTGGCAGCGGGCTGTTGCGGCGCGCTTGTCTGCGAGGCTTTCAGCGCCGGTTCAGACTCGACGGGCAGGTTCGTGGGGGTGGGCCTTGTGTACCTGCCGGATTTAGGGGTGTACAATTGCCGGTCAAATTTTTGACCCTTTCAGGACCGATCGTGGCTGTAACCCTGAAACTCCTGCTGGTGCCGTTGGCCGTTGCATTGTTGTCGTTGCAGTCGTTCGCCAGCGAGAAGAACCCGGACCCCCTGGAGAGCTGGAACCGCAAGGTTTTCGAGTTCAACGAATGGGCGGATCGCCACTTCCTCCGTCCGGTGGCGGTCGGGTACACCACGGTCACGCCGGATCCCATGGAGCGCGGTATTACCCGCATGTTCTCCAACCTGGGCGAGGTGGGCAGCGCCTTCAACAATACCCTGCAGGGCAAACCGTCCCGGGCGGCCACCAACACGGGGCGTTTTCTGGTCAACTCGACGCTGGGCCTGCTGGGTATCTTCGACGTGGCCTCCCACATGGGGCTCGAGAAAACCGAGCACGAGGACTTCGGGCAGACCCTTGGTCGCTGGGGCGTGCCGTCTGGCCCTTATCTGGTGCTTCCCTTCCTCGGCTCCTCTACACTCAGGGATGCTCCGTCGCTGGCCGTGGATCTGTACACCGACCCGCTTTACTACGCAGAGCCACACTACGTCAGGAATACGGCGGCGGGTGTCTGGGTGATCTCCACCCGGGCCAACCTGTTGTCGGCAGAGGAGATGGTGCGCGGTGACCGCTATACGTTCTTCCGCGATGTCTATCTTCAGCGGCGCGAGTTTCTGGTTCGTGACGGCGAGATCGAGGACGATTTCGGTGACCTTGACGATTATTACTGATGATCGTCGCTCCGGCACCCGAGGCCTGCCGGGGTCAACCCGGGCCTTCGGCCGCCGTTGTTAATTTCAACAGCCATCTGTCGAGTCTGTCCGTGTCATGAATCTCACCCCGGCTGTTTGCGACCTGGCGCCCCTTCAACCGACCGAAGGCTGTCGCAGTCTGTTGGTCATTTCCCGCGATTCCTCTCGCTGGACCAGTCTTCTGGAGCGCCTGCGGGAACTCGGTTGGCAAACCCGTGTGCTGACCAGCACTGCTGATCTCAACAGCTACTCGCCCTGTCTGGTATTCATCGAGGCGCGCAACCGCGACGCCTTCGTGGCGGATCGGGACAACCTGATGGGGCAGGGGCTGGAGAACGCCGCCTATTGCGCCGTCCTGCCGGAGGGCGATGTCAGCGAGGTACTGGCCTGCATCCGTTCCGGCGCGGGTGACGTGCTGGTGGCCCCGCCGAGCATGAGCGAGGCCGAGGCGGTACTGGGCCGGCTCGCGAGCCAGCTGGACGAGGCCCTGTCGACGCGCAAGGCGCTGGAGCGCTCCAATCAGGACCTGCAGGAGAGCCTCAATATCCTGCGGATGGACCAGATTGCCGGACGCGAGGTGCAGCGCAGCATGCTGCCCAAGTCGCCCATGTCCCACGGTGAGTACCGCATTGCCCACAAGATCGTGCCGTCCCTGTACCTGTCCGGTGATTTTGTCGGCTACAACTTCCTGTTCAACCGTTATCTGCTGTTCTACTTCGCCGATGTGTCGGGCCATGGGGCGTCGTCGGCATTCATTACGGTCCTGCTGCGCTTCCATCTCAATCGCATCATCCGCAAGCACACCATCGGTCGCGAGGAGCTGGCCGTCTCGCGGGCGCCGGATGGGCTGCTGGAATCGATCAACCGGCTGATCCTGTCGATCGAGCTCGACAAGCACATGACCATTTTTGCCGGCGCCATCGATATGAAGCGCAACATGCTGCGCTATGTGACGGGTGCGCAAATGCCGCCGCCGGTATTTGTGGTGGACGGCGATGCCCGCTTCCTGCACGGCAAGGGCAAGCCGGTGGGGCTGTTCGAGGACGCGGAGTGGCCGGTTTACGAAATCGCGTTGCCGCGCAAGTTTTCGCTCACGCTGGTGTCCGACGGTGTGCTCGATACCTTTGACGGGGCCAACCTGGTGGAGAAGGAGGAGCAGCTGCTGGCCGCCCTGGCCGAGGCGGATGGCGATTTTGGCCGCATCTGCGCGGCACTGAACCTCACGGACGCCTCCGAAGGCCGCGATGACATGTCCGTACTGTCGATAACCCGGGGATGTACCGATGGCTGAAGGCCAGATTCTGGTGTCCGGCAACGACGGAATCTACTATCTGAAGCTGGTGGGCGACGTGCGGGTCACGCTGTGCACCTCGCTGGCCAACTATATCGACACCATCTTCAACAAGGGCGATGCCCGCGAGGTGGTGGTGGATCTGACCAATGCCGAGGGCGCCGACAGTACCACGCTGGGCCTGCTCGCCAAGCTGGCCATCCACTGCCGCGACCGCTATGACCTGAAGCCGGTGATGCTGTGCTCGGATGTGGGCCTGCAGCGGATTCTGGAGTCCATGAGCCTCGATGAAATCTACGATATGCGCGAGGCCGGCACCGACCACCGCGCGCTGTTGCGCGAGCTCGAGGCGGTGGTGTCCGACGAGGCCGAGATCCGCGAGCGGGTGCTGGAGGCCCACCGCCTGCTGATCGCGCTGAACCCCAGCAACCAGAAGGAATTCATCGACCTGATCAAGACC
>JBJHAZ010000213.1:0-4515 GCA_050485225.1 Gammaproteobacteria bacterium | reverse complement strand
TGTTCGTGCGCAATGTCGGCCTGCTGATGACCACGCCCGCGGTACTGGACGAGAGCGGGCGCGAGATTCCCGAGGGGCTGCTCGATGGGCTGATGACCGCGACCGCCGCCCTCCACGACCTGCTCGGACGCAGCCGCCACCGCAACTCCCGCACCGGCAGTGTCTACATCGTCAAGCCGAAGATGCACGGCCCCGACGAGGTGGCCTTCAGCAATGCGCTGTTCGATCGCATCGAGGAGGTGCTGGGGCTGGCGCGCCACACGATCAAGATGGGCATCATGGACGAGGAGCGGCGCACATCCGCCAACCTCAAGGCCTGCATTCGGGCGGCGCGGGAGCGGGTGGTGTTCATCAACACCGGCTTTCTCGACCGCACCGGTGACGAGATCCATACCGCCATGGAAGCCGGCCCCTTTGCCCCCAAGGGTGAACTGAAAAACCTGCCCTGGCTCGCGGCCTACGAGCGCCGCAATGTGGCCACCGGCCTGGCCTGCGGTTTCCGCCAGCGCGCCCAGATCGGCAAGGGCATGTGGGCCATTCCCGACCAGATGGCGGCCATGATGGACGCCAAGGGGGCTCACCCCGGCGCGGGCGCCAGTACCGCCTGGGTGCCATCGCCTACGGCGGCGGTGCTGCACGCGCTGCACTATCACCAGGTGGACGTGGCGGCCATCCAGAACGACCCGGCCACCCGCGAGGGCGCCGACCTGGAAACCATGCTCACCCTGCCGCTGCTGGGCGAACGGCACCTTGAGGCCGAGGAAATCCAGCGCGAACTCGACAACAACGCCCAGGGCATCCTCGGCTATGTGGTGCGTTGGGTGGAGCAGGGCATCGGCTGTTCCAAGGTGCCCGACATCAACGACATCGGCCTGATGGAGGATCGCGCCACCCTGCGCATTTCCAGCCAGCACATCTGCAACTGGCTGCACCACGGCATCTGTACCGAGGCGCAGGTGATGGCGACGCTGGAAAAGATGGCGGCGGTGGTGGATCGCCAGAACGCCAACGATCCCCACTATCGTCCCATGGGGCCGGACTGCCACAGCAGCTTCGCCTTCTGCGCGGCGCGGGACCTGATTCTCAAGGGCCGTGAGCAACCGAGCGGCTATACCGAACCGCTCCTGCACGAGTACCGCGCCCGGGCCAAGTGGGCGCAGGGGTAGGGCGGCCGGCTCCGGGGTGGCGCCGTCAGTCCTCCTGAAGCGGTGATACGGACTCCACCCGACTGCATAGGCGGCCGTCACTGAGCCGGGTCTCGATGGTGTCGCCGGGCTGCACCTGCTCGGCCTTGCGCACCACCTGACCCTGGCTGTCCTGAACGATGGCGTAGCCGCGCTCCAACGTCTGCAGCGGGCTGAAGGCCTGCAGCAATCCAGCCTGATGGCTGAGTCGTCGGCGCCGGTCGGCCAGCTGTTGTTCCATGGCGCGGTGCAGCCGAAGGTCCAGTCCGGCCAGCTGTTCGGTCAGCTTCTCGTGCCGCAGGCGCGGATGCTGTTGCTGCAGGCGCGTGTTGAGCTGTTCGAGGCGGTGCTGCCCAGCGGTGATCTGCCGTGTGGCGGCGGCGCCGAGGCGCAGCGTCAGGTGATCCAGCCGTTGCTGCCACAGCTCCAGCCGTCGAGCGGGGGACACCAGCCGCTGCCCCAGCCAGTCCAGTTGCTGCGCCTTGCGCTGCAGCGTGCGCTGCATGGCGTGCCCCAGTCCCAGTTGCAACTGGCGCAGGCGTCGCAGCAGTTGCTCGGCGTCGGGGGTGATGATCTCCGCCGCCGCCGAGGGTGTGGGGGCGCGCAGGTCGGCGACGAAGTCGGCGATGGTGAAGTCGGTCTCGTGGCCCACGGCGCTGACGATGGGAATGCGACTGGCGTGAATCGCGCGGGCGACCACCTCCTCGTTGAAGGACCACAGGTCCTCCAGCGATCCGCCTCCACGGCCGACTATGAGTACGTCGCACTGCCCGTGCCGGTTGGCCCGCGCGATGGCGGCGGCGATCTCACCGGCCGCGCGCTGACCCTGAACCGATACGGGGTAGACCGTCACCGGCAGCGCGGGAAAGCGCTTGCGCAAGACGGCCAGAATGTCCTGCAGGGCCGCGCCCGTGGGCGAGGTGATCACGCCCAGGTGCTGCGGCTCGTGTGGCAGGGGCTGCTTGTGGGTTTCGTCGAACAGGCCCTCCCGGGCGAGGCGGGCGCGCAGTTCGTCGAACCGGCGCTGCAGGGCGCCGTAGCCGGCCGGCTCCATGTGCTCGACGATCAGCTGGTACTCGCCTCGACCCTCATAGAGGCTCACCCGGCAGCGCATCATCACATGATCGCCGTGGGCGGGGCGAAAGCGCACCAGGCCGTTGCGGTTGCGGAACATGGCGCAGCGCACCTGGGCCTGCTCGTCCTTGAGGGTGAAGTACCAGTGCCCGGAGCCCGGCTGGGCGAGATTGGATATTTCCCCCTCCACCCAGATCAGCGGCAGGTGCACCTCCAGCAGCTGGCGCACCCGGCGGTTGAGCTGGCTGACGGTGAACACCTGAATGTCGTCGCTGTCGCTCATGGCACCTGCTCCCTCAAAACGAGCCATTGTAGGCAACATCACCGGGGACCGCGACCGAGCCTTCGACGCCGGCTCGCAGGCCAACACCATCTCTCCCCAACCCCCAACCCGGATGGGCTTCGGTGCGCTGGTGGCCTATAGTGGAGGCGCGTCTGGTTGAAGCGCGTCGCTGCCCTGCGGGCAGTGGAGTCCCGGAACAATAACAGGAGCTGGGGAATCATGAGTGACACCGCACTGCGCATTGCGCTGGTGACCGGGGCCGGATCCGGCATGGGCGAGGCCACTGCCTGTCGGCTGGCCCGTGATGGCATGCACGTGGGCGTGCTCGACATCAACAGCGAGGCGGCCGATCGTGTCGCCAGTCGCATCCTGGCGGACGGTGGTCAGGCCGTCCCCGTGGCGGCCGACGTGGCGGACCGGGAACAGGTGGAGGCCGCCGTGGACGAGGTGCGCCGTGCCTTCGGGCCGATCACGGTGCTGGTGAACAATGCCGGGATCGAGAACTTCACCCCCTTCGAGGAGATCGATGGCGACAACTGGCGTCGCATCGTCGATGTGAACCTCAACGGAGCCTACGTGGTTACCCAGGTGGTGCTGCCCGATATGCTCGACGAGGGCTGGGGGCGCATCATCAACATCTCGTCCTTCGGCGCCCAGGTGGGCGCGCCCAACATGGTGCATTACGCCGCCTCGAAGGGCGGGATCGTCGCCATGACCCGTTCACTGGCTATCGAGTTGGGGCGGCGCGGCATCACGGTGAACTCGGTGTCGCCGGGCTTTATCGATACCCCCATGGCGCGTCGCGCCATCGACAGCGGGGTATTTCCCGCACCCCTCGAAACCCTGTTGCAGGCCTATCCGATTCCGCGGCTGGGGCGGCCCGACGAGGTGGCTGCGGCCTGCGCGTTCTTCGCCTCCGAGGAGGCCGGCTACATCACGGCCCAGCTGCTCGGGGTGAATGGCGGCAGTGCGGTGTAGGGGCTGCAGGGCAGTCCGCCGGCAATCAGAGGTTTACCCCCAAGGTCGGTAAATTTATAATGCTCGATTCACTCAAACCAGCCACCCGCCGGTCTCTGTCTATGCTGCGAATCCTCCAGGAAGCCCTAACCTTCGACGATGTACTGCTGGTGCCCGGTTATTCCGAAGTGACCGCCAAGGATGTCACCCTCAAAACCCGGCTGACGCGGGGTATCGAGCTGAATATCCCGATGGTGTCGGCAGCCATGGATACGGTCACCGAGGCGCGCCTCGCCATTGCCCTGGCCCAGGAAGGCGGCATCGGCATCATCCACAAGAGCATGACCATCGAGCGTCAGGCCCAGGAAGTGCGCGCCGTCAAGAAGTTCGAGAGCGGCGTGGTCAAGGACCCCATCACCATCGAGGCGGACCGACCGCTGCGCGAGCTGATCGCGCTGACCGACGAGAACAACATCTCCGGCGTGCCGGTACTGCGCAACGGCGAGCTGGTGGGCATCGTGACCCGCCGCGATATCCGTTTCGAGCCGAATCTGGACACCACTGTTGCCGACATCATGACCGGCAAGGATCGTCTCGTCACCGTCAAGGAAGGCGCGAGTGCGGATGAGGTCAAGGCGTTGCTGCATCGCTACCGCATCGAGAAGGTGCTGGTGGTCAACGACGATTTCGAGCTGCGCGGCCTGATTACCGTCAAGGATATCGACAAGGCGGCCCGCTACCCCATGTCCTGCAAGGACGATCAGGGCCGCCTGCGCGTTGGCGCATCGGTGGGGACCAGCGCCGACACCGACGATCGCGTCGCCGCACTGATCGCCGCCGGTGTCGACGTGCTGGTGGTGGACACCGCACACGGCCACTCGCGCAACGTGATCGAACGGGTGCGCAAGATCAAGCAGGACTACCCGGAAGTTCAGGTGGTGGGTGGCAACATCGCCACCGCCGAGGCCGCCCTGGCACTGGCCGACGCCGGCGCCGATGGTGTCAAGGTGGGCATTG
>JBJHAZ010000212.1:0-4521 GCA_050485225.1 Gammaproteobacteria bacterium | reverse complement strand
ACCTTGCGGCCCGAGCCGCCGAGGTACTGTTGTCCCCGGTGCACGGCAGCCTGCCGCCTGCGGATCTGGCCGAATGGATTCTCGCCGACCGGCTGCCCGTTCGCATGCAGCTCCAGTTGCACAAACTGCTTTGGGAAGACGGCCCCGGCCGCTGACCGGCCGACTCGCACCCTGGAACAGGAGTCATCCATGTCTGTTGAACACCCTCAGCGCGCGGTGGTGCTGGTTTCCGGCGGACTGGATTCGGCGACCGTGCTGGCCATCGCCCGCGGGCAGGGCTACGACTGTTACACCCTCAGCTTCGACTATGGCCAGCGGCATCGGGCCGAGCTGCTGGCTGCCGAGCGCACCGCGGCTGCGCTGGGTGCCATCGAGCACAAGGTGGTCTCCCTCGACCTGCGCACCATAGGCGGCTCCGCGCTGACCGACGACGCCATCGATGTGCCGGAGGAGGAAGGCGACGGTATCCCCGTGACCTATGTGCCGGCGCGTAACACCGTATTTCTGTCCATCGCCCTTGGGTGGGCCGAGGTGCTCCAGGCCGACCATATATTCATCGGCGTCAACGCCGTCGACTACTCCGGTTACCCCGACTGCCGACCCGCCTTCATCCGCGCCTTCGAGGCGCTGGCCAACGTGGCCACCAAGGCCGGTATCGAGGGCCACCGCCTGCGGGTCCACGCGCCGCTGCTGGAGTTGACCAAGTCCGACATCATCCGCCTCGGGCTTCAGCACGGCGTCGATTACGGCGTCACCGTCTCCTGCTACCAGGCGACCGCCGATGGCCGCGCCTGCGGCCGCTGCGACAGCTGTCGGCTGCGCAGAAAGGGGTTCGAGGACGCCGGGGTGGTCGATTCCACTCGCTACGCGTAGCAGGCGCGAACACAGGTTAATGGCAAAAATATTGCGTTCGGGGCTTGTAATTTTTTCGTCGATCCGTAAGATATGCGCCTTCTCGGGGCCGTTAGCTCAGTTGGTAGAGCAGTTGGCTTTTAACCAATTGGTCGATGGTTCGAATCCATCACGGCCCACCATATTCAAGCCCGAAGAAATCCCCAGAAGTCCAAAAAACCCGGTTCTGCCGGGTTTTTTATTGCCCGCTAGTCCGAGCCCGGTCAGGAATTCCTCCAGAACCCCATCACCGTTGGGGGGTTGTTTGGGGGATATCGGCACCCTCGCATATCCGTACCCCCATGAGGCCATCCCACCATGGCTGGGTGAGGACTGTTGTATCCGGACCCAACCAGTGATTCAGGCGGTGGCTCCCAGTTTCAAGCGCTCCACGATCATCCGCTCGATTTCCCGTCGGGCCACCTTGTTGCTGGGCAGCATGGGTACCTCGTCACGGGTGATGCTGATATACAGTCGCGGCACCTTATAGCTGGACAGCCGCTGTCGCAGCGTAGCCCGGATGTTGTCGTAGTCGAGGCTGATTCCGTCTCGGGGTACCAGCGCCGCGGCCACCAATTGCCCCCGCTCCTCATCGGGTATGCCTACCACATAAGCGGACTGGATGCCGTCGAGTTGCTGCAGTTCCATCTCCACTTCTGCCGGCGAGACATTGGCGCTGGCTGTCTTGATCATGTCGCCATTGCGACCTACAAAATGGATACGGGTGCCTTCAACGACAGCCATGTCGCCGGTGCGATAGAAGCCGTCTGCGGTGAAGTGCAGACGGCGTTCCATTTTATGCAGTCCGGGTGTGAGGGGATAACCCCGGATCTGAATTTCGCCAATACCGCCGGGGCTTACCGGGCTCTCGTGCTCATCGACGACTCGGATCTCGAAGCCGTCCGCAATGTGGTCGATAGGGGGGCAGAGCGGGTAGCCCGGGGCGCGCGCCTCGTCGGCGTAGGAGTAGGGCCCCATGGTCTCGGTCATGCCCAATGCCCAGATGGTCATGCCCTCGGGGTACCGAATCACGGCGTCGTTGGCGGGCACGCTGCCCATGGCCATTCGGCTGTCCGTCGAGGTGCCTTCGGTGCAGACAACCGTGGCACCACGCTCGATGCCCGGCAGCAGATACATGATCAGGCCGCCGACCCAGAACATGGGCATGATGGCGGCCAGTTGGCCGCCCCGGCCCGGGTCGCGCATGGCTCTCAGGTAGTGGGTGCGGTACAGAACCGGGCCGTGGCAGTGACGCACGCCCTTGGGAAAGGCCATGGCGCCGGAGGTGTAGATTTCGATCATCTGGTCGGTGGGGTGCACCTCCGACTCGACTTCCTGCAACAGCGCTTCGCTGATGTGCTGGCTGCTTTCGGTCAGCCAGGTGCGGTCACGAAAAGCGGCCGGCAGGGCGTCGCCGGTGGAGACGATCCAGCGCAGGTAGGGTACCTGTGGCAGACGCAACTCGGGACTGCCGGCTTCGAGCAGCTCCGGCAGTGCCTCACAGAGTCGTTCCACGTAGTCGTAGCCGAGCAGGGAGCGCTGCACCACCAGTCCCGCGATGTCCGATTGGCGCAGCACCCGCACCAGTTCATTGGCCTTGATGAAGGTGCTGACGGGAATGGCGATGGCACCGATCCGGGTGATGGCCGCCAGCGTTACTGCAAAGGAGGGCCCGTTACCGTGGATGAAGCCGATGCGCGAACCCTTGCCCACGCCCTGCGCGAGCAGGCCGCGGGCAAGAACCGCCGACTGCTCATCCAGCTCCCGGAAGGTGATGGCGTCATCGGGCAACGTGTCGCCCTTGAGGGTGATCGCAATGTCGTCGCCATAATTGGCCGCCGCCCGTCGGATCAGTTCAGGCAGTGTCCGGGCGTTGGCGGGGCTGGCGGCACTGTCGATAGGATCGCTCATGGAATAACCCCTGTGTCCTGCAGTTGGGCAATGTTCTCCCAAGGGTACCCCAACTCGAGCAGTATCGTCTCGGTATGCTCGCCCAGCTGCGGTGTGGGTGCGCTTGAGGCGTATTCCTCACGCCAACTCCCGCATTTTCACCAGCCGCACGCAAAGGGTGGCCACCGCCACCGGAATCGCGAAGTACAGGAACATGGCGGCGGGGGAGACGTTGGCGTCCATCATCATGCCCGCCACGGCGGGGCTGATCACGGCCCCGGCGCGGCCAAGCCCGGATGACCAGCCGAGACCGGTGCTTCGCACCTGGGCGGGATAGACGGTCAGCGCCACGGTATAGAGGTTGGCAAAGGCACCCATCAGGGTCACGCCGATCAGGAACAGCAGACCCCAGGCCAAGTAAACCGGCGGCGGTTCGAAGGTGTTCAGGAAGCCCGCGAACACCACGATGAGAACACCGCCGATGGCAAAGCCGATGGCCACCAGGCTGCTGAGTGGCCACCAGCGCCCGAGCCAGCCCCACAGGGAGGTGCCGAGCATGCCGCCGAGGGCGATGACCACGGCGCTGCGAATGGCCTGATCCTGCGGGACGCCCACGTTGACCATGATCTGGGGTACCCAGCTGGTGAGAAAGTAGACCGCCGCGAAGCCGAAGAAGAAGCCGGCCCACACCAGCGCGGTGGTGGCGCGCCGGGCCGGGGTCAGCAGCGACACCACGGTGGCGGATTCGCGACTCTCGCTCTCGGACACCGGGGGGAGTTGGGTGACCGGTGCCTGGCCGATGTACTTCAGGATGCGATTGACCCGCTCGAAGGCCTCGTCGGGTTTGCGCTTGATGATGTACGACAGGGTTTCCGGAACCACGAGGTAGATCAGTATCCCCAGCACAGCGGTGAGAATGCCGGCCCAGAGAAAGATGCTCTGCCAGCCGTAGTCGGTGATCACTGCGGCGGCGATCAGGCCTCCCAACACCGAGCCGAGGGAGGCGCCGGCAAATAGGATGGACAGGATCAGGGTGCGGTGCAGCCGCGGGCTGAACTCGCCCACCAGTGAGGGCATGGCCGCCACCAGTGCGCCGAGGGCCAGCCCGGCCAGAAAGCGCAGCGCCATCAGCTGCGGTACCGTCGATGTGTAGATGACGGCGCTGGTGGTCACCCCCGCGATCACCAGCGCCACGCCCACCACGATACGTCGTCCGTAGAGGTCGGCGAGGGAGCCGAGGAACATGGCGCCCAGCGTCATGCCGAGCAGCCCGGCACTGAACACCAGCCCCATTTCCCGCGAGGAGACGCCCCATTCGGCGATGATGGCCGGCGCGGTGTAGGCGATGATCAGGATGTCGAAGCCGTCGACGATATAGGCCAGGAAAACCAGCACCAGGATCGTCCACTGCATCGGCGTGATGCGGGATTCGTGGATGATATCGTCCTGGGGGGCTGGTGTGGCGGGACTCGTTGTTGTGCTCATCAAGATGGCTCGTCTTATTGTGTGGTGGGATGCTGCGCGGCGCTGCGGAGAGCATCACTGCCGGCGTTGCCGAATCAACGCATCTACAGGCCGTAGCGCAACTTGATGCTGTGGTAGCGCTGCTGCAGCAGGCGGACGCGTTCGTCGGGGCTGACGGTGGCGGTATCGCCCGGCAGGTATTGCATCAGCTCGGCGCGCCTGACTCGTCGCGTGCGAAAGCTCGCCGGCTGCTGGGTTTCCAGATTGCGGTAGGTG
>JBJHAZ010000211.1:0-4522 GCA_050485225.1 Gammaproteobacteria bacterium | reverse complement strand
AGAGCGGGCTTGGCATCGAGGATGTGCTCGAGCAGATCGTCGCGCGGGTACCGCCGCCGGAGGGCAATCTCGATGCCCCTCTGCAGGCGCTGATCATCGATTCCTGGTTCGACAATTATCTCGGCGTGGTGTCGCTGGTGCGGGTCAAGCAGGGCATCCTGCGCACCAAGGACAAGATCGTTCCCAAGTCCATCGGCAAGGCGCACATCGCCGATGCGGTGGGTGTGTTCACACCCAAGCGCAAGGTGACCGGCGAGCTGAAGGCCGGTGAAGTGGGTTTTGTGGTGGCGGGCATCAAGGACATCCACGGCGCTCCGGTGGGCGATACCTTCGTGCATGCCAGCCAGCCGGACACGGCGGCACTGCCGGGTTTCCAGCGGGTCAAGCCGCAGGTGTACGCCGGTCTTTTCCCGGTCAGCTCCGACGATTTCGAGGCCTTCCGCGACGCGCTGGCCAAGCTGACCCTCAACGACGCCTCGCTCGAATACGAGCCCGAAACCTCCGACGCACTCGGCTTCGGGTTTCGGTGCGGCTTCCTCGGCATGCTCCATATGGAGATCATTCAGGAGCGTCTTGAGCGGGAGTACGATCTCGACCTGATCACCACCGCACCGACCGTGGTGTACGAGGTGGTCACCAGCGGCGGCGAGGTATTGCACATTTCCAGCCCCAGCGCGCTGCCGGATCCCGGTAAGGTGGAGGAGATCCGCGAGCCGATCTGTACCGCCAATATTCTGGTTCCGAAGGAATATCTCGGCAACGTGATCGGCCTGTGCGTGGACAAGCGCGGGATGCAGACGGACATGTCCTTCGTGGGCAATCAGGTGTCACTGACCTACGAGATCCCCATGAGCGAGGTAGTCATGGACTTCTTCGACCGTCTGAAGTCGGTCAGTCGTGGCTTTGCCTCGCTGGACTACAGCTTCAAGCGGTTCCAGACCGCGCCGCTGGTCAAGCTCGACGTGTTGATCAATGGGGATCGCGTCGACGCGCTCGCCGTCATTGTTCACCGCGATATTGCCCAGGGTCGCGGTCGCGCTTTGACCGAGAAGATGAAGGAGCTGATCCCGCGCCAGATGTTCGATGTGGCCATTCAGGCCGCCATCGGCGGCCATATCATCGCCCGCACCACGGTCAAGGCGCTGCGCAAGAACGTAACCGCCAAGTGTTACGGGGGGGATGTGAGCCGCAAGAAAAAGCTGCTGGAGAAACAGAAGGCCGGCAAGCGACGCATGAAGCAGCTCGGCAGCGTGGAGGTGCCCCAGGAGGCCTTCCTGGCGGTGCTCAAGACCGACTGACGGGCGCGGCAGCGATCCGACGATTACAAGAACGAAGGCTCCGTAGACATGGATATCAATTTTCCGCTGATCCTGGTGGTGCTGACGCTGGTAACCGGGGTCATCTGGTTGCTGGACAAGCTGGTGCTGGCACCGCGCCGCAATGGCGAACCCCGGCCCCACTGGGTCGAATACACCGGCGCCTTCTTTCCGGTGCTGTTTGTGGTGCTCATCCTGCGCTCCTTTGTGGTGGAGCCGTTCCAGATTCCCTCATCCTCGATGGTGCCGACCCTGGAAGTGGGCGATTTCATCCTGGTGAACAAGTACACCTATGGGCTCCGGCTCCCGGTCACCAACCGCAAGATTCTCGAGGTCAACGAGCCGGAGCGCGGTGATGTCATGGTGTTCTTCAAACCCAACGAGAATATCTACTTCATCAAGCGCGTGGTCGGCCTGCCCGGCGAAGACATTCGCATCGTCAACAATGTGCTCTATATCGACGGCCAGCGAGTGCCGCAGCGGGTGGTGCCGGAGCTGGACGCGGGCAATCCCAGGTTCCAGTTGGCCGAGGAACAGCTGGGCGACGAGACCCACCTGATCCGCCGCGGCGTCATGGCGGGCCGCTTTGGTCTGAATTACCATACGGTGGTGCCCGAAGGGCATTACTTCATGGTGGGCGACAACCGTGACAACAGCAGCGACAGCAGGGACTGGGGGCACGTGCCCGAGGAAAACATCGTCGGCAAGGCTTTCGCGATCTGGATGCACTGGCCCGGATTGCCGCACCTGCCGTCGTTCAGCCGGGTTGGAAGCGTCCAGTAGCGGCTGACAATAACAAGGGAGAATGTCATGCGGCGTAAACAGCAAGGATTGACCACACTGGGTGTGTTGACAGCCATCCTCATCGGCGGCTTTGTACTGACCTGCCTGTTCAAGATCGGTCCCCTGTACCTGGACAACTATTTTGTCCGAGCGGCGCTGAACTCGCTTGAGGGCGACCGCATTGAAAACATGGATTCGGCCAACATCCGACGCACCGTGGATCGCTATTTCATGGTCAACAACGTGCGCGATGTCTCCTCCCGCGACGTGGTGGTCACCCGTGAACGGGATCGCGTGGTGGTATCACTGGATTACGAGCGGCGGGTCAACCTGTTCGGAAACCTCGATGTGGTGGTCGTGTTCACCAACCGTTTCGATTCCTCCGAAGCGCGCTGATCCGTGGATATATCCCTGCGTCAGCTGCAGAATCGGCTCGGTTACCGGTTTCGTGACGAAAGCGGGCTGCGGCGAGCCCTGACCCACCGCAGTGCGTCGCCGCAACACAACGAGCGGCTGGAATTTCTGGGCGACTCGGTGGTCAACCTGTTGGCGGCAGAGCTGCTGTTCGAGCATTTCCAGGACGCGCGCGAGGGCAACCTCACCCGGATGCGTGCCCATCTGGTGCGCGGTGATACGCTGGCTGTCGTCGCTCGTGAACTGGGTGTGGGCAGCTGCCTGCAGCTCGGGCAGGGCGAGCGCAAGAGTGGTGGAGCCGACCGGGACTCGATACTTGCCGACGCGCTGGAGGCGATCATCGCCGCCATCTACCTGGAAGCCGGGCTGGAGACCTGCCGGGAACGGGTGCGTGTCTGGTTCGAGGGGCTGGTCGACAATCTGGCCCGCGATACGGGCGATGCCCGCGACGCCAAGACCCGATTGCAGGAATGGTTGCAGGCGCGCGGTCTGCCCTTGCCCGAATACCGGGTCGAGCAGGTCAGCGGCGAGCCCCATAACCAGCGTTTCGTGGTGAGCTGTTCGGTGGCGGCCCTGGCCGAGCCGGTATGTGCCGAAGGCGGCAATCGCAAGCAGGCCGAGCAGGCAGCGGCCGGTGAAGTGCTGAAAAATCTGAACGACGCGACCAAGGGAAGACAAACCCGATGACCACTGACACACCGGCTGACGGCCCAACGTATTGCGGCTACATTGCCATTGTCGGCCGTCCCAATGTGGGCAAGTCGACCCTGCTGAACCACCTGGTCGGCCAGAAGCTCAGTATCACCTCCCGCAAGCCCCAGACGACCCGCAATACCCTGCTCGGTATCAAGACCGAGGGCAATACGCAGTTCATCTATGTGGATACCCCCGGTCTGCACATCAATCAGGGCCGGGCAATCAATCGTTACATGAATCGGGTGGCCTCCACGGCGTTGCGCGATGTGGATGTGCTGATTTTCGTGGTCGATCGGACCGCCTGGACCGAGGCTGATGAAGAGGTTGCCCGGCTGATTTCCCGGGCGCAGAAGCCGGTCATCATCGCCGTCAACAAGGTGGACCGTCTGGAAGACAAGGCGGAGCTCCTGCCCCATCTGCAGTGGCTCGGCGAGCAGTTCGAGAACGTGGAAATCGTGCCGGTATCGGCCCTGAGTGGCACCAACCTGCCGGAGCTGGAAGGTGCGATCCGCAAGCATCTGCCCGAAGACCGACACTTCTTCGCCGAGGATCAGATTACCGATCGCAACGAGCGTTTTCTCGCCGCCGAGCTGATCCGCGAAAAGATCACCCGCCAGCTCGGGGCCGAGGTGCCCTACCAGGTGGCGGTGCAGATCGAGGAGTTTCGCCACGAGGGTAACGTGCGCCATATCAGCGCCCTGGTGCTGGTGGAGCGGGACGGCCAGAAACGCATCCTGATTGGCGACAAGGGTGCCCGCCTCAAGAGTATCGGACAGCAGGCACGCCTGGACATGGAGCAGCTGTTCGACAGCAAGGTGATGCTCAACATCTGGGTCAAGGTCCGCAGCGGCTGGTCCGACGACGAGCGCGCCCTGCGCAGCCTGGGGTACCAGGACTAGCGTCTGCCGGCATGGAGCAGGTCCCGGCCTACGTGCTGCACGTCCGGCCCTTTCGGGAGGACAGTCGGCTGGTGGATTTCCTGACACCGCATCACGGCCGGGTGCGCGCCGTGGCCCGGGCCAGCCGGCGTCGCTCCGGCGGCAATCTCCCCATGCCCTTCATGCCGCTGCTGGTGACCCTGGTGGGGCGCAGCGAGCTGAAGACGTTGCGCACCTGGGAGCCCGAGGGGCCGCCAGGCCGGCTGCAGGGCACCAGCCTGTACAGCGCCCTGTATCTCAACGAACTTCTGCACCGCCTCCTGCACGAGCACGACCCCCACCCGGAGCTGTATCGGGAATACGCCGAGGCACTGGTGCGGCTGGCGCAGGGGGAGGGCATCGAACCCGTGCTGCGTCGCTTTGAACTCTCACTGC
>JBJHAZ010000210.1:0-4528 GCA_050485225.1 Gammaproteobacteria bacterium | reverse complement strand
ATCGTGCAGGATGAACGGCTCGCGACCGGAACGGGCAGCACGAATGGCCGCGTACAGGCCATTATCCTGCCACTCGCGCAACATGTTCGGCTCACGCTGGGCGAGATTGGCCTTCATGGGGAAGGCCGTCTGCGGCAAATTCAGCGTCGCTTTGTAGTCGGTCATGTAATGCCTGCTATCTGCATGATGCCCCGCTGGGGCGTGATGAATGAAATTCCGTGGGCTCCTACAGGCCGAAGCTGGCCTTTGCCCGGGCGATGTCCTCGCGGATCGCGGCCACCAGATCGTCAAGGCTGTCGAACTTGCGCTCGTCACGCAGCTTGCTGCAGAACTCGACGCTCAGATACTGGCCGTACACATCGACATTGCGGTCGAGGAAATGCACCTCGAGAATCGGCTTGTCGATATCCCCCACCGTCGGCCGCAAACCCACGTTGGCTACTCCCGGCCAGCTCTCGCCATCGCGATGAACCCGCACAGTGTAGACACCCTGCAACGGCGCGCGATACCGGTTGAGGTTGATGTTGGCGGTGGGCACACCCACGGTGCGGCCGTACTGCTGCCCATACACCACCCGCCCCGCAATACGGAAAGGCCGCCCCAGCAACTGCTCCACGAGGCCGAACTCGGCCCGCTCCAGTGCCTTGCGAATCCGGGTACTGCTGATGCGTTCGCCTTCCCACTCAACGGTGCGGGTATCGGTCACGGCGAAACCCAGCTCGTTACCGAGCCTGCGCAACAGGTCGAAATCACCACCGCGCTCGGCGCCGAAATGAAAATCGTCGCCCACCACCAGGCTGCGCACGCCCAGCCCCCTCACCAGCACTGCACGCACGAAGTCCGGCGCGCTCATGTTGCGCAGGATGGCGTTGAATTGCAGGCAGACCACCCGGTCGATGCCCCGGGCGAGAATGGCGTCCACTTTTTCGCGGATACGCATGAGGCGCGGCGGCGACTTTTCCTGGGAGAAATACTCGGCCGGCTGCGGCTCGAACACGATGACCGTAGTGGGCAGGTCATGCAATCGACCCTGTTCGCGCACCTGCTCCAGGATGGCCTGATGCCCCACATGAATGCCATCGAAGGAGCCGATGGTGGCCACACAGCCGCTGGACACAGCGATACGGCGCGCATCACGCACGAACAGGAACCGCCGCTGCCCCTCATCGGGGCTGGCCATGTGAAAGGTGCCGGTCGTCACCGCAGGAATCGTCAGCCGCTGAAAAGGGGCCGATTATAACAAGGGTCCGGAGCGTGACGCACCCCGGGGGTGCAGGGCGACGTCAACCGAACAGGGCATCGATGTCGAAGTCCACCGAGGCGTCACCCTCCTGCGGGTTGTGGACATCGATCCGACCCTGTGCCACCAGGCTTTCGTAGTGGCAGGTCTGATTGCGGCCATTGGCCTTGGCGAAGTACAGGGCCTCGTCGGCCCGACCGAGGATGTCGGCGGAAGGAATGGCCGGGTCGACCCGCGTAAAGCCGATGCTGCAGGTCACCGTGCCGATCTGGGGGAACTCGGTTTCCGCCAACCGGGTGCGGAAACGCTCCAGGCAGAGCAGCGCACCCTCACGGTTTTCGGCGCGCATGATGACGATGAACTCCTCCCCGCCGAACCGGAACAGGTGATCCTCACCGCGAAAGGATTGCTTGAGCAGGCGCGAGAAACGCAGCAGGGTTTCGTCGCCGAACAGGTGTCCCCAGTTGTCGTTGATGAGCTTGAAGCGATCGATGTCCAGCACCGCGAGCCAATAGGCCGCATCCTGGCTGTGTCGGCGCAGATCCCCCTCGGCAAGAGGCTGGCCGCTGCCACCGAGCAGTCGCTCGAAGGATTCGTCGAAGGTCTTGCGGTTGTGCAGACCCGTCAGGGTATCCAGCTCGCTGTAGTCGAGCAGCGCCAGGTAGTTGGCGTAGAAGCGCAGAAAACTGAAAATGCCGTCCTGCTGTTCCTCCGTGGGCGGCTGATCACAATCAGCCAGCAGGAGGCTATCGAGCCGGCTCTCCACACAGTAGAAGGGCATCACCACCCGGTAACCGCCCTCCGCCAGGCGGGTACTGATCACCCGGCGCCCGGAAACCGCGTCGGCCACTTCGGGGCAGCGTTCCATGAGGTCGCCCATGGAGCACAAGTGTTCCGGGGCGTCGGCCGTTACCTCCGCGACATCCCGTTCGGTATTCAGCCGGATCACCAGGTGCAGCGTACCGTCCGCTCGGCGACGAAGCCATGTCAGGCGCCGTGGCCCCAAAAGGTGGACGATGGCGTTGGCTGCCATGTTCGCCGCTGTCTCGCGATCCCGCAGTGACGAGATCGACTCAGCTCCCTTGAGTAGATGCAGTAGTGCCATGAATCCTCAAGCACGGTTCCTGTTGTTATTGGCGGCATTGTGCACCAATGTGGACCTCACGTCACCAAACCGGGATCAAACGTCGCCTCGCCGGCGATCAACGGTCGCTCAGGCGCATCGGGAGCGACCTTTCTCGCGGTAAAAGCAGGAACTGTGCCAGCCGAGGCAAGGCTGCAGGGGTTCGCCCAGTGCCGGCCCCTTCGCGCAGGGGACTGCGCTCCTACGGGTGGGAGCAGCGAACCGCTCAACCGGCGCTGAAGACGACCTTATCGCCCTCCAGCTGGGCACGGATGGTCTCGCCCGGTGCGAAGCGCCCGGCGAGCACGTCCTGCGCCAGCGGGTTCTCGATCAACTGTTGGATGGTGCGCTTGAGGGGCCGGGCACCGTACACCGGGTCGAAGCCGGCCTCGCACAGCTTGTCCAGTACCGCGTCGCTCAGTTCCAGGCCCAGGTCGCGGTCGGTGAGCCGACGCTTGAGCAGGCCGAGCTGAATCTCGGCGATGCCGCGAATCTGTTCCTGCGCCAGCGGGTGGAACACCACCACCTCGTCGATCCGATTGATGAACTCGGGCCGGAAGTGTGCGCCCACGGCCCCCATCACCGCCGACTTCATGGCCTCGTAGTTCTCCTCGCCGGCCAGCGTCTGGATGATGTCAGAGCCGAGGTTCGAGGTCATCACCACCACGGTATTGCGGAAATCCACCGTGCGGCCCTGGCCGTCGGTGAGGCGGCCATCGTCGAGTACCTGCAATAGAATGTTGAACACATCCGGGTGGGCCTTCTCCACCTCGTCGAGCAGCAGCACCGAGTAGGGTCGGCGGCGCACCGCTTCGGTCAGGTAGCCGCCCTCCTCGTAACCCACGTAACCGGGGGGCGCACCCACCAGCCGCGCCACGGAGTGCTTCTCCATGAACTCGGACATGTCGATGCGCACCATGGCGTCCTCGGTGTCGAAGAGGAACTGGGCCAGCGCCTTGCACAGCTCGGTCTTGCCCACCCCGGTGGGGCCGAGGAACAGGAAGGAGCCGTTGGGCCGGTTGGGGTCGGCCAGCCCGGCGCGGGAGCGGCGCACCGCATTGGCCACCGCCACCACCGCCTCGTGCTGGCCGATGACGCGCCGGTGCAGCTCGTCTTCCATGCGCAGCAGTTTCTCGCGCTCGCCCTCGAGCATCTTGGCCACCGGAATGCCGGTCCACTTGGACACCACCTCGGCCACCTCCTCCTCGGTGACCTTGTTGCGCAGCAGGTGCGTCTCGCGGGTTTCGGCCTCGGCGGCGTTGGCGAGCTGTTTTTCCAGCTCGGGGATCACGCCGTACTGCAGCTCGGACATGCGCGTCAGGTCGCCGGCACGGCGCGCCGCATCCATGTCGAGTTTCGCCTGTTCCAGATCGCTCTTGATCTGGGTGGCACCGTGCAGAGAAGCTTTCTCGGCCTTCCAGATTTCCTCGAGGTCGGCGTACTCCTTCTCCACCTCGGCGATGTCCGTCTCCAGTTTTTCGAGGCGCTTTTTCGAGGCTTCGTCCTCCTCCTTGCGCAGCGCCTCGCGCTCCATCTTGAGCTGGATCAGTCGGCGGTCGAGGCGATCCATGGACTCGGGCTTGGAGTCGATCTCCATGCGAATGCGACTGGCGGCCTCGTCGATCAGATCGATGGCCTTGTCCGGCAGCTGGCGGTCGGTGATGTAGCGCTGCGACAGCCTGGCCGAGGCAACAATGGCCGAGTCGGTGATGTCGACGCCGTGGTGCACTTCGTAGCGCTCCTTCAGGCCGCGCAGGATGGCGATGGTGTCCTCCTCGCTCGGCTCGTCCACCAGCACCTTCTGGAAGCGGCGCTCCAGCGCGGCGTCCTTCTCGATGTACTTGCGGTATTCGTCGAGGGTGGTGGCACCGACGCAGTGCAGCTCACCGCGCGCCAGCGCCGGCTTGAGCATGTTGCCCGCGTCCATGGCGCCCTCGGCCTTGCCGGCACCCACCAGAGTGTGCAGCTCGTCGATAAACAGGATCACCTGGCCTTCCTGCTTGGACAGCTCGTTGAGCACCGCCTTCAGGCGCTCCTCGAAATCGCCCCGGAACTTGGCGCCGGCCAGCAGCGCACCCAGGTCCAACGACAGGATGCGCTTGTTCTTGATGCCCTCGGGCACCTCGCCGTCGACGATGCGCAGCGCCAGGCCCTCCACAATGGCG
>JBJHAZ010000209.1:3238-4582 GCA_050485225.1 Gammaproteobacteria bacterium | reverse complement strand
CATCTATCGCCCGGACCAGCTGCAGAGCGACCGCAAGCCGAGCCACAAGCTCCGCAAGGTGGTCTGGCTGCTAGCCGAGTCGCGCCAGCGCGCGGCCATCGACAAGGCACTGGCCTACGGCGAGGCCTTGGCCACCGGCACCAATCTGTGCCGCGAGCTGGGCGATCTGCCCGGCAACGTCTGCACACCCTCCTACCTGGCCGAGCGGGCCCGGAAGATCGCCGGCACCTCGCCGCTGCTCTCCTGCTCCGTACTCGAGGAGAAGAAGATGCGCGAGCTGGGCATGGGTTCGCTGCTGTCCGTGACCGCCGGCACCGAACAGCCGGCCAAGTTCATCATCCTGCAGTACCGGGGCAAGAGCGGTGCGAAGAAGCGTACCGTCGACAAGCCCCATGTGCTGGTGGGCAAGGGCGTGACCTTCGACGCCGGGGGCATCAGCCTCAAGCCGGGGGCCGGCATGGATGAAATGAAGTACGACATGTGCGGCGCCGCCAGCGTACTCGGCACCATGGCCGCTCTGGCGCAGCTGCAGTTGCCAGTGGACGTGGTGGCCCTGGTACCCGCCGTGGAGAACCTGCCCGATGGCCGCGCCACCAAGCCCGGCGATATCGTCACCAGCATGTCCGGCCAGACCATCGAGGTGCTCAACACCGACGCCGAGGGCCGCCTGATCCTGTGCGATGCACTCACCTATGCCGGCCGCTACAAGCCGGAGACGGTGATCGATGTCGCCACCCTCACCGGTGCCTGTGTAGTAGCCCTGGGCAGCCATGCCACCGGCCTGTTCAGCAACGACCAGGCACTGGCCGATGCACTGCTCGAAGCCGGCACCGCCAGCGGCGACCGCGCCTGGCAGATGCCCCTGTGGCCCGAGTACGACCAGCAACTCAAGAGCAACTTTGCCGACATGGCCAACATCGGCAGCAAGGGCGCCGGCAGCGTCACCGCCGCCTGCTTCCTGCAACGGTTCTGCAAGAAGTACCGCTGGGCCCATCTGGATATCGCCGGCACCGCGTGGAACAGCGGCAGCGTGAAAGGCGCCACCGGCCGACCCGTGCCACTGCTGCTCGAGTACCTGCGCCGCCAGTCCGGCGCATGACCCGCATCAACTTCTACGAGATCGCCCAGGACCGCGACGCGGCCTGGCGGTTCTGCTGTCGACTGGTCCAGAAGCTGGGGTTGCAGCAGCGACGGATTCTGGTACAGGTGCCTTCGCAGCAGGATGCGGCTGAACTCTCCGAGCTGCTGTGGTCACTGGAGCCGGAGGCCTTCCTGCCCCATGCCCTGGCGGGCGATGCGGAGCAGGCCGACAGCCGCGTGCTGCTCAATTGGCTGGACGATCCG
>JBJHAZ010000209.1:0-3228 GCA_050485225.1 Gammaproteobacteria bacterium | reverse complement strand
CCACGATGTGCTGGTGAACCTGATGCCCTCGACACCCACCTGGTTCAGCCGCTTCGAGGTGGTGGCGGAGCTGGTCTATCACGAGGAGCGCTATCTGAAGGCGAAGCGCGAAGTCTTTCAGTTCTACCGCAAGCGCGGCTATCAGCTGGACCACCACCGGCTGCCGCCGCAGTAGTCGGCCTTCACCAACGCCCCGGCCACCGCAGCCCCGAAGCTGCGGCCACCCGACTCAGGGCTGGTCGCAGTAGTGCTGGGCTTCCTTGATATCCAGGGTCCCTTCGTAGATGGCGCGCCCGGTGATGGCGCCGATGATGCCGCGCTCATGGGTTTCCTTGAGCTTGCGGATATCGTTCATATCGGTGATGCCGCCGGAGGCGATCACCGGGATATGGGAGGCGCGGGCCATCCTGACCGTTTCCTCCACATTGAGACCCTGCATCATGCCGTCGCGCTCGATGTCCGTGTAGACGATCGCAGCCACACCGTCATCGGCAAACTGCTGCGCCAGTTCCACGGCCTTGACCTCGGTCACCTCGGCCCAGCCATCGGTGGCCACCATGCCCTGCTGCGCATCCAGACCCACGATGATGTGACCGCGGAAGTGCCGGCAGGCCTCGGTAACCAGCGCGGGGTTCTTGACCGCGGCGGTGCCGATGATCACGTAATTGACGCCGGCCTCCAGATAGGACTCGATGGTTGCCATGTCACGCACACCACCGCCGATCTGGATCGGCAGCTCGGGAAACTCATGGGCGATGGCGCGCACCACATGCCCATTGACCGGCTCACCGGCAAAGGCGCCGTTGAGGTCCACCAGGTGCAGACGACGGGCCCCCAGTTCGACCCAGTGGCGCGCCATGTCCACCGGATTGGACGAGAATACCGTGGACTCCTCCATGCGGCCCTGGCGCAGCCGGACGCACTCGCCGTCCTTCAGATCAATTGCGGGAATAATCAACATAGCCGTTACGCTCCGGTTACTGGCCGTTCCATTCAACAAAGTTCTTCAGCAGCGTCAGCCCGGCGGTATGACTCTTTTCCGGGTGGAATTGCGCCGCAAACAGGTTGGGCGCCGCTACGGCGGCGGCGAACTCCACGCCGTAGTGGCAGGTTCCGGCCACCACTGCCGGGTCGACGTCCGCCACATGATAACTATGGACGAAGTAGAAGCGACTGTCCTGCTCGACACCGTGCCACACGGGGTGATCCAGCGTCTGGTGAACTCGGTTCCAGCCCATGTGGGGGACTTTCAGGCGCGCACCGTCCTCATCCTGCAGCCCGTGGCCGAAGAAGCGTACCCGACCCGGAATGATATCGAGGCAGTCGACACCCTCGTTCTCCTCACTGTGGCTGAACAGCGCCTGCATGCCGACACAGATGGCCAGTACCGGCTTCTCGCGCACCGACTTGCGGACCAGCGTATCGAAGTGCTGGGTGCGGATCTGGGCCATACAGTCGCGCATGCCACCCACGCCGGGAAACACCACCTTGTCGGACTCGTCCACCTCGCGCGCATCGCTGGTGACGATGACCTCGGCCTTGGGCGCCACCGTTTGCAGCGCCTTGGACACTGAGTGCAGATTGCCCATGCCATAGTCGAGCACGGCAATCCTGATTCGAAATTCCGTCATGTAATATTCCGGTCGTGACAGCCGCCCGCGCACGGGCAGCATGGGTCGGACGGCTGGGGGCTACAACGCGCCCTTGGTCGATGGCATGACGCCGGCCATGCGCTCGTCACGGGTCAACGCCATGCGCAGTGCGCGGCCAAACGCCTTGAAGATGGTTTCCACCTGGTGGTGGGTGTTGATACCGCGCAGGTTGTCGATGTGCAGCGTCACCTGGGCATGGTTGACGAAGCCCTGGAAGAATTCACCCACCAGATCCACGTCAAAGTCGCCAACGCGCGCGCGGGTGAAGTCGGCATTCAGGGTCAGCCCTGGTCGCCCCGAAAAGTCCACCACCACGCGCGACAGGGCTTCGTCGAGCGGCACATAGGCGTGGCCGTAGCGATACAACCCCTTCTTGTCGCCCACGGCCTGTTTCACCGCCTGCCCCAGGGTGATGCCGATGTCCTCCACGGTGTGGTGGTCGTCGATCCAGTGATCACCCTTGGCCCGCACGGTGAGGTCGATCAGCCCATGGCGGGCGATCTGGTCGAGCATATGGTCGAGAAAAGGTACACCCGACTCCAGATCGGAGACACCCGTTCCGTCCAGGTTGACCGAAACGGAGATCTGGGTTTCCAGTGTGTCACGGCTGACAGAGGCCTGACGCTGGTTCATGGCTGTACCTCGGAGAATTTCAGGGGGTGCATTATAAACATCCGCCACGCGGGCTTCCACAAACCCGACGACGTCCAATCGCCGAGCCCCCCGCAGTGCCTTGTCGACCGAAGATCGAGTTATGTTATCATGTAACACGAAAATCAAGCCCTCATCGCCCGCGAAAGCCCCCATGCCAAACCGTAAGGAGAAAGCCATGAAAAAGAAACTCGCCCTCGCTGTTGCCGCCACCATGCTCAGTAATGGCGCCCTGGCCAGCGACCCCGCCCTCGACCAACTGTTGCAAAAAATCGAGGCTCTTGAGGCACAGAATCGAGAAATGCGCGCCCAGATCGAAGCCATTCGCGCCGAACGGTCACACCCGACTCCACAAGATCGTGCCGCAACCGAGACTCGCTCCGCCCTCGCCGAAGAGGCGGTACGCGGTCCGCAGCGAGATCCACTGGATACCCCAGCGGCACGCACCCGGGCTCTGCAGGTGCGCGGTGACACCCCGGTCACGTCCGGCACTGCGTTCAATCCGGCGATCTCGGTCATCCTGGATGCCACCTACGCCCACTTCAGCAGCGACATTGAAAGCCCTCCGGGGTTCGAATTCGGGCATGGTCACCACGGGCACGGGCATGGCCACGATCACAGCCATGGTATCGAGGAAGGCTTCAACCTTCGCGAAGCCGAAATCACCATGACCGGTTCGGTGGACACCTACTTTGACATGCTCGTAACCATGGGTGTCAGCGAATCCAGCATCGAGATCGAAGAGGCCTTCATTACCACCCGGTCACTGCCGGCCGGCCTCCAGATAAAGGCCGGCAAGTTCCTGAGCGACGTCGGATACATCAACAAGCAGCACGTCCACGACTGGCAGTTCGTGGACCAACCCTGGATGCGCGAGTACATGTTCGGCGAAGAGGGCCTCAGCGAACTTGGCGTACAGCTGTCC
>JBJHAZ010000208.1:0-4632 GCA_050485225.1 Gammaproteobacteria bacterium | reverse complement strand
GTTACAGGCCTGCCCAAGCGATGAACCGGCCGCGGGTCGAGACCACCCGTCGCCGGGACGTTTTTCATGGCGCAGTTTTCAAGTTAGCAGTGATTGCGGGCTTTGCAAGGGCGCCGGTCGGCGGGGCGCGATTACAGCTCGAACAGCAGGTCGGTACGGATGATGTACTTCACGCCGCGTCGGATCGGCTCGGAGCTGTGGACACAGTGCAGCGGGTGGAGCCCGTGGGGGAAGCAGAGCACGCTTCCGGCGGGGGTGCGCACGTCCACCTCGCGGTGGGCGCCACCGCGACCGGCGGCGGGGTCGAGCGGCACCATGAAGCGGGTGGCCCCGCCCTCGAAGTCGTCATTGAGAAAGACCAGGAAGGTCATCAGGCTGTAGCGATCCGGGTAGGCGTTGGTCACCAGCTCGCCGTCGATGACCCGGCTGCCCGGCCAGGAGCCGTCGGTATGGGGGCGGAAATAATCGCCCTCGCCGTAGCGGTAGAACCGGAACCGGGCATTCAGTCCGAGCGGTCGCTTGCCCCCGAAGATGTCGAGATCCCGGGCGCACAGTGGCGCGACCCGCTGCCAGATCAGCCCGTCCGTGTCGGTGTCCGTCACCCAGACCACATTGTCGTTGTGGCGAATGTGGCGCGGCAGCGAGACGGCGGCGTCCGGCAGGTAGCCCAGCCCCTCGCTCAGTTCGATCAACCGCTGGCACTCCTGCGGCGACAGCACCTTGAGCAACTGATAGGCGCCGGGCACCTCCGGCACCTCGCGCCGCTCGATTGTCTCAACGGGGTAATCCGCCGCCAGCCCGGACGGGTTGGTGTCGCGGTTGGCCCACGTGGGCAGGGCCGGGTGCTCGGCGCCCGGCTCGCGGGCAACGACGTAGAACGCACTGTCGCTCATCGACGGCCTCCCGGACCGGGCGTCGGGCACTCGGGCACCGGTTTCAGATCCGCCATTCAAGCACCGCGACCCTGGCTTTTCTCGTGCTCGGCATACCAGCTCACCGCGTCGCGGATGGTCTCCTCGATGGGGCGCGGCTGCCAGTGCAGTTCGCGGCGCGCCTTGCTGTTGTCGAGCTGCTGGAACACGTTGGACAGATACACGGCCTTGGTGCTGGCGAGGTAATCCTTTTTGCCGGTGAGCTTGTAGAACCCCTCGATGAGGCCGGCAAAGACATAGGCGACCCACTGGGGAATGGCGCGCGGCGGCTTGACGCCGCCGGCCTCGGTGGCAATTCGGAAGAACTCGCGGTTGCTGATGAAGTCGTTGGAGATGATGTAACGCTCGCCGGCGCGGCCGTATTTCTCGGCCAGCAGGGCGGACTCGGCCGCATCGCGGATATCCACCGGGGGCGCGCCCACATCGAGGGTGACATTGACCTTGCCGGAGGCGATTTTCCACAGCATGTCGCCGTGGGGCGTGGGCTGGTAATCCTGCGGGCCATAGGTGTTGGACACGCACAGCGCCACGCCGGGCAGGCCCCTGGCGCGGCAGTAGTCCAGCAGTTTGTCCTCCGCCTCCTTGCGGGCGAGGATGTAGGGTGGCGCCTTGTCGGCCCAGTTGAATTCGGTTTCCTCGGTCACCGGGCCGTTGGGGTTGAGCCCCAGCGTACCCATGGTGCTGGTGAAGATGAAGCGCTCGATGCCGCATTCGAGGGCCACATCCATGGCGTTGACCAGCCCTTCCACATTGTTGCGGTAGATGGGGGTCTGGTCCGTGAGCCAGAAACGGGGGTCGACCACACTGTAGAAAACCGTCGCACAGCCGCTCATGGCAGCGCGCAGGGATTCCAGATCGAGCACATCGCCGTAGACGATTTCCACCGGCAGATCCTGGATGGCAGCCGTACTGCTGGTCTTGCGCAGCATGACCCGCACCTTGCGGCCCTGCTCGACCAGCTGGCGGGTGATATGGCTGCCCATGAAACCGCTGGCGCCCGTGACCAGCACCGGCTTGTCCGGATCGATTGTGTACTCTGTCATGGTTGCGATACCCGTTTACCCGATGAATGCAGGGCCAAATGGTACCAAGTTTACGACCAGGTTTGCGAAAGCCGTGTCGCGGCCGTGTCGCGCGAAGGCGCGGCGGGACAGCGCCAATCCAGCAGGCCCGGCCCCGAGGAAGCCGGGCCTGCTGGATCAGCGGGATCAGCGCTTCAGGCGATAGGCCATCACCGAGTCGCCCATGGTGGAGGCGTACATGGTATGGCCGCCGGCCGCGATCACCACATACTGTTCACCGTCCACCTCATAGGTCACCGGCACGGCGGTGCCCGCCGCCGGCAGCTCGGTCTCCCACAGCACCTCGCCGGTGTGCAGGTCGAAGGCGCGGAACATGTCGTCCAGCGTATAGCCGATGAAGGCGAGTCCGCCGGCGGTGACCAGAGCGCCACCGGCACCGGGTGTGCCCAGCGCCCACTTGACGGGAATCGGCGCCAGCTTGCGCAGGTCGCCCAGCGGCACCTCCCACAGGATTTCCCGCTTGACGATGTCCAATGCCGTCAGCGCCGCCCACGGCGGCTCGGAGCAGGGCGCGCCCAAAGGTGACAGCAGCGGTTCGATCTGGAACAGGTAGCGACCGCCGAGGTTTTCGAAGGTCATGGCGCCCCGGGATTCGATCGCCTGCCCTTCGATGCCCGAGGTGTCCGCCTGCTCCCGCTGCAACAGCCTGACGACCATGGGAACGCGGTTGGAGGGCACCACCATGATGTAGCTGTCGGGATCGTAGGCACCGCCGCCCCAGTTGGGTCCACCCCCGGCGGAGGGCTGGAATACGGTGCCCTGCTCACTGGGTGGCAGGTAGATGGAGCCGTAGTTGAGACTCTCGATCTTGCGCCGGCACAGCCAGCGGTCAATGAAAGTGAAGCCCCAGGCGTCGTCCGGCGAGAAGCTCTGCGGCATCAGTGGCGGCATGCCTTCGGGAAAGGGCTGCACCGGCGACAGCGCCTCCGTGGGCGCCGCACCGGTTTGCGGCACGGGGCGCTCGACGATCGGCACCAGCGGCTCACCGGTCTCGCGATTGAAGATGAACACCAGTCCCATCTTGGTGTTCTGCACCAGTGCCGGCACCGTCTCGCCCTGATGGGGGTAGTCGATCAGGATCGGCTGGGCCGGCAGATCGAAGTCGAACACATCGTGGCGTACCAGCTGGTGGTGCCACACCACTTCACCCGTGGCGCCGCGCAGGGCCACCACCGACGAGGTGTACAGGTTGTCGCCGGGGCGATCGCCGCCGTAGAAGTCGCCCGAGGGGGCCGAGGTGGGCAGGTAGATCAAGTCCAGATCGTTGTCCGCCGCCATCAGTGTCCACACATTGCCGCCGCCGAAGCCGTCGGTGCCGTGCGCCCAGGTGGCCATGGCCGGATCGTCGGGGTCGCGGGGCACCGGATCAAATTCCCAGAGATGCTCACCGGTACGGGCGTGATAGGCCATCACCCGGCCACTGGGCGCGTCCTGGCGCTGGTTGTCGGCCACCATGCCGCCCACCACCAGCACGTCATTGACCAGCCCCGGCCGAGAGGCCGGCACCACTTCGCCGGGGAACATCTCCGGCACGCTGGTGGGAATGGTCACCACGCCGTTGTCGCCGAAATCGGTACAGGCCTCGCCGGTCCGGGCATCCATCGCCAGCAGGCGGTTGTCGCTGGCCGCAATGATGATGCGCGACTGACAGGCGGCGTCCCGAGGTGCCTCGCTGTCCACCCAGTGGGTCACGCCCCGGCACTTCTGCGAGTTGACCTGACGTCCACCGGGATCGAAGGACCAGCGCTCCTCCCCGGTCGCCGGGTCGAGGGCGACCACATCCCGCCGGGTGCTGCACACCACCAGATTGCCCTCGATCAGGCTGGGCTGATCCTGAAAGGAAATGAACGTGCCGGTGAGGTCCCCGGGGGGCAGGGCACCGGTGCGGTATTCCCAGGCCAGCTCCAGCTCGGCGACGTTGTCGCGGTTGACCTGGTCGAGGGGCGAGTACCTCGAGCCCATCTGCTGGCCTTGCGGCGTGGCACTGGCCGCCAGCACGCCGTGCGAGGTCAGGGCCGCCAGCAGCACGCCGAGCGCAGCCCGCCCACGTGGATAAAAACCGGTCAACAAGGACATGAAAACCTCTTCTGACTGTTATTGTGAAAACCGCTTCAGACTTGCCGGTGCGGCAGGTACACCACCAAGCCGTCGAGCCCGTCGCTGACCCGGATCTGACAGGACAGGCGGCTGTTGGGTCGCATCTCGAACACCTCCTCGAGCAGCATCTCCTCGGAAGCCTCCTTGGCACCGACCCGCTCCACCCAGGCGTCGTCCACGTAGACGTGACAGGTGGCGCAGGAGCAGTTGCCGCCGCAGTCGCCGATGATGCCGAGCACACGGTTGTCCACGGCCCCCTGCATCAGGCTGGTGCCGGGCTCGAGGTCCAGCACCCACCGGCGACCATCGCTTGCGATGTATGTGATCTTTGCCATGACAGCGCCCGCCCCGCCTATCCGATGAACGCCGGCAGGGTGTCCCAGCCCCGCGTGGTAGAGGATGACGACAGCTCGGCGTTGTCCATATCCACGGTCCAGTCCGGGAAGCGCTTGAGAATCTCCTCCAGTGCCACCCGCCCCTCGACCCGGGCCAGCGCGGCACCGAGGCAGGCATGGACGCCG
>JBJHAZ010000207.1:0-4645 GCA_050485225.1 Gammaproteobacteria bacterium | reverse complement strand
TGGGCCGGTGGCTGGTCTCGCGCACGGCGGCCAGCTCCGTGTCCGGGAAGGTCTCGCCAAACAGGTGTTCCAGCGCGGCGCGACGGCGCTCGGCAAAGGTCTCCCCGTCCCGGGTTTCCATGAGGGTGTCGATGCGATCGCTGACAGCCTGCTGTGCGAGTGCCCGGGTGTCGGCCTCCGGAGCCATCACCGGGGCGATGCCCAGCGCCAGCGCCGGCCGTTGCTCCAGCGCCTGAGCCAGCTTGTCGACCTTTTCCCGCTCCGGTGGCGAGAGCTGGGCACTGCCGGGTGCAAAGCGGATCTGCCCGAGTTCGTCGCCACCGGCGCCCACCAGCGAGGCGAGCATGCGGAAGGGGGCCGTGGCGGCGCGGGTGATCAGGTTGGTGATGGCGTTGCGAATTACCGCGCCGAAGTCGAAGCTGGGGTTGTTGACGTCGCCTTCGACGGGCAGGTCGATACGGATGCGGCCGTCCGGGCCTTTCAGTAGGGCGACGGCCAGCCCCAGGGGCAGGCTGGCAGCACCCTCGTAGGCGACCCGCTCACCCAGCCGCAGGTCGTGCAGCACCACGTTGTTGCGCCCACTGAGCTGGCCATCTTCCAGTCGATAGCCCAGATCCAGATCCATGCGCCCCTCGGCGATGGCCCGCCCGGCAAAGGCGATGGTGTAGGGCGACAGCTCGGGGATCGAGATGTTGCGAAACGCGAGTTCCACATCAGTCTGCGCGGTGGGCCTGAGGGGGTGCAGGTGGCCGTCGATGCGGGCGAGGCCGTACTCGTCCACCTGGCCTTCCAGATCGAGGGTGGCGGGCTCGGGGCTCTCCGAGTCGAGGCTGTCCAGGCTGCCGTTGAGTTGCGCAATCCAGGTCTTGAACGGGATCGGCAGGGACAGGTCGGCAAAATCGGCGGCGCCGTCGCTGACGGTGGCGCGCCCGAGTATCAGGGCAAACGGTGGGCCCGAGTCCCGAGCGCTGCTGCTCGACGCCTCCATGTTTTCCGTGTTCTCGGTGTTGTCCGCTTTGTCCTGCGGTTGCTCGCGCTCCACCAGCAGTTGGCCGATGTTGGTGTTCTGCTGCTCGTCGATCAGTATGCGGGCGAAAGGCTCGCTCAGGGTCAGCAGCGACAGCTCCAGTCGGTTGTCAGCGAGGCTGTAATCGAAGCGGTCCAGGTGCAGCGAGTTCCAGCCCAGCAGCTGTTCGCCGGAGGTCGCGGCGCTCAGGCTCAGGTCGGTCAGGTCGAGTTCGCCGTTGACGCGCATCCGGTCGTCGGTCGAGGTGGTGAGGCGACCATCCAGTGTCAGTCGGCCGTCGTCGATGGTGATGTGGGCAAACTCGCCGAGCCAGGGCTGAGCCGCGGCGATGACCAGCTCGCTGGCTCGGTACCCGGCATCCAGATCCAGTGACGGCAGCAGGGTGAGGTTGCCTTCCAGCTTGATGTCGCCGCCACCACCGAGTTGGAGATCGAGGCTAACGGGGGTCTGAGTTTCCGGCTCGGTGGTCATCCGGCCTGCGGTCAGGTTGAGGTCGGTGATCGAGACGGTGCCCGGGTCTCGGAGGGTTCGGTCCTCGAAGGTCAGGTTGAGGCCCCGCAGGGCGGTGGCCTCCAGCGCCAGTGTCCAGGGCGCGGCCGCGGCCGCGGCCGTGTCCGGCTGGCCGGTATCGGCAGGTCGGTCGCCCGGCTCGCGGTCGGGCGAATCCGCGAGCCAGTGTTCAGCGTTGAGGCGGCCATCGGCAAGGCGGGCGAGCGCCAACCGGGCACCGTCCAGCTCGAGCCGGTCGGCCGAGGCGGTCTGCTCGGGCCAGTGCAGACGGATGCCCTGCAGGCTGGCCTCGCGCAGCTCGAATACCCGGTCGCTGCGGTCATCCAGAACCGTCAGCTCGCGCAGGGTGAGTTGCGCGGGGTCGATTCGGGCCGCGAGTCGGCCGCCGTCGTCCTGCTCCAGTCGATAGGCGAGCTGCAGCTCGGCGTAACCGCTGTCGACACGCACATTCAGCAGTTCCTGCACATAGCGATAGGCCAGTACCGGGTAGTGGCCCCGGGTGTCGATCTCGCCTTCGAGTCGCAATGGCGAGAGCTGATGGTTGCCGTGCCAGCGCAACTGCAGGCCGTTATCACCGCTGGCGGTCAGCTCGTGGTCGCCACCCTCGTCGGGCCGGGTGCTGAGGGTGCCGAGCCGGACGTCCAGCGGTGCCAGCGTCAGCCGGAAAGGGTCGGCACGGGTGTCATCGCGCAGATGGAGTTGGCCGTTGTCGATGGCCAGCTCGCGGATCAGCAGGCGCGGCAGGCCGCCCGGTTCGTCATCGTCGCGCTCTTCCGGCGGCGCCGGTAGCAGTTGCAGCAGGTTGATGGTGCCGTCCCGGTGCCGAACCAGCTGCAGCGACGGGTTTGCGAGGCGGATCTCGGCAAAGGTCCAGGCGCGCCGAAACAGGCTGCTCAACTGGAAGTTGGTGTACAGCGTGTCGAAGCCGGCCAATGGCTCGCCGTCGGCTTCGGTCAGCTCGAAACCCCGCAGCTCCACCGCCAGCGTAAAGGGGTTGAAGGTGACCTGCTCGAGGGTGGCCGGGCGCTGCAGGGTGTCTCCGAGCAGCACGGGAATCTGCCGTTCCGCGATGCGGGGGATGAGCACAAACCCGGCCAGCGTATAGGCGACCAGCAAGACCACCACCCAGAAGCGTGGGCGGCGCCAGTGGTACCAGTCCCGGGGCTGCCCGATCAGGTGGCCGATGCGGCCGAGCCGGGCCGTGGGTGTGGAGGCGGAATGATTGATGGCAATGTTATCCCTGTAGCGAGCCGAAGCGCTGTTGCCTGCGCTTCAGGGAGGATAGCAGGCCGTGCGGCCCCGGTCGCACAGCAGGGTCGTCGACTCGTGTAGCATGGCGATTCCGGGTGTGGTCACAGAAGGTGTTCCCAGTTTGATCCAGTCATTGCTGAACCAGCTCAAGCGCTCCGAGGCACCGGAGCCGGTCCGGGTGATGCGGGCCATCGTCGCCTGGCTGCGACCGGTCGACCCCGGGCAGATTGCCCCGGTGGTGGCGCGCATGATCGAGCTGCGAGAGGTGCTCGCCGGGGACGAGGCGCTGCGCGACCGGCTCAGTGTCTGCCTGCAGGAGTGGCTGCTGGAGGCGAGTTATTTCCATGCCTTTACGGCGCTCGGGGTGCCGTCGCGTCGCGGTTTCCGCCGCGAGTTCTTCGAGCGCCTTTACGAGCGGTTCAACCCGAGCCCGCCCGACACCGCCAATATCCGGGATGTGCTGGCCCAGGTGTTCGATCACGAATCCGATCCGGAGTGGGTGGCGGCCATTCCCGAGGACACCTGGGTCAACTTTCTCGACAGTCTGTGGCGCTTCGAGGGCGAGGCCCTGCGCGAGGCGCGCCGGCGCGGCATTGGCGAGGTGCTGTACGCCATCGAGATGCTGTCCATCTGGGTGGCTGCCGAAGAGCTGGAGGCGGAGATTGTCCGCGTCGACCCGAAGGTGGTGGAGCAGAACTCGGCGTTTGTGGCGCAGCAGCGTGAGTTGTCCGACTTCATTCGGCGGTTCGAGCGCTACCTGGACGAGGATGCGGAGTACTACGACGACGCCCACGCCCGGGTGCTGCTGGAGCAGTGCGCCGACGGGGTCGACCGGCTGCGGCGACGCATGGTGGACAAGGGGTCGAGCTTTGCGCTGACCCACCTGCTCGAGCGGCTCAATCTGACCCTGCAACGTATCGAGCTGCTGCTGGATACCGTGGTGCCCGGCGACCGTGAGGGTCGCAACACCGCGGCGGTGAAACTGCTCAAGGGCCTGGTGAGGGCCAGTCGCGACCGCCACAGCCTGGGTGGACTGTGGCGCCAGAACAGTCGGTTGCTGGCGCGCAGCGTCACCCACAACGCCAGCCATCACGGCGAGCACTACATCACCAGCGACCGCCGCCAGTACTGGCACATGCTGCGCAGCGCCGCCGGCGGTGGTGTGATCATTGCCCTGATGGCGCTGATCAAGATCCGGGTGGTGGGCCTGGGGCTGGGGCCGTTCACCGAAAGCCTGTTGAGCAGTCTCAATTACGGCCTCGGTTTTGTATTGATTCATCTGGTGGGTTGCACCGTGGCCACCAAGCAGCCCGCGATGACGGCGGCCCACTTTGCCAACGCGGTGGAGGAGGGTACCCGCCAGCGGGCCGATCCACAGGCGTTGGTGGACCTGCTCATACGCGTGGGGCGCTCCCAGTTCATCGCCATCGTCGGCAATGTGACCCTGGCCCTGTCCGTGGCGTTTGCGCTCGCCTGGGCCTGGAGCCGCTGGCAGGGCGCGGGCCTGCTGGACGACGACGGTGCCGGTTATCTGCTGTACCGTCTCGAGCCGCTGGGCAGTCTGGCACTTGTGCATGCCGCCATAGCGGGGGTCTGGCTGTTCCTCTCCGGCCTGATCGCCGGTTATTTCGACAACCGTGCCGCCCGGCTGGATCTGCCGGGGCGCCTGCGCGAGCATCCGCTGCTGACCGGCTGGCTGTCCCGTGGCTCCCGGGAGCGCCTGGCCACCTGGTACGACGACAACTACGGCGCCATCATCAGCAACTTCACCTTCGGTGTGCTGCTGGGCATGACCGGCTATGTGGGCTTTCTGCTGGGATTGCCCCTCGATATCCGACACGTGGCCTTCTCCTCGGC
>JBJHAZ010000206.1:0-4677 GCA_050485225.1 Gammaproteobacteria bacterium | reverse complement strand
GATCTTGATGTCCATCTGCAGGGCGGTGACACCAGCCGCCGTACCAGCCACCTTGAAGTCCATGTCGCCGAGGTGGTCCTCGTCACCGAGAATGTCGGTGAGGACGGCAAAGCCGTTGTCTTCCTTCACCAGACCCATGGCGATACCGGCAACCGGCGCCTTGAGAGGCACACCGGCGTCCATCAGCGCCAGGCTGGCACCACAGACCGACGCCATGGAGCTGGAGCCGTTGGACTCGGTGATCTCGGACACCACGCGCAGGGTGTAGGGGAACTGCTCCTGAGTCGGCAGCACTGCGGCGATGCCGCGACGGGCCAGACGACCGTGACCGATCTCGCGACGGCCGGTGAAGCCGACACGACCGCACTCACCCACCGAATAGGGCGGGAAGTTGTAGTGCAGCATGAAGGGATCCTTGCGCTCGCCTTCCAGAGCGTCGATGATCTGGGCATCGCGCAGGGATCCGAGGGTGGCCGCCACCAGCGCCTGGGTTTCACCCCGGGTGAACAGGGCGGAGCCGTGCACCTGCGGCAGTACGCCGACTTCCACGTCGATGGCACGGACGGTCTTGCCGTCGCGACCGTCGATGCGGGGCTCGCCGGCAATGATGCGACCGCGAACGATCTTCTTCTCGAGTTTCTTGAAGTAGTCGCGCACCTGATCTTCGGTGTACGGGCCGCCTTCGGTGACCAGCTCACCGATCACACGGCTGCGCGCCGACTCGATGGCCGCCACCCGTTGCTGCTTGTCGGTGACCTGGTAGGCTGCTTCCAGCTCACCGCCGACACTGGACTTCAGCGCCGCCAGCAGCTCGGTGTTCTCCTGCGGGCCGGCCCATTCCCAGCGGGGCTTGCCCACTTCGCCGGTCAGCTCGTTGATCACCTTGATCACCGCCTGCATTTCCTGGTGGGCAAACAGCACCGCGCCCAGCATCAGGTCTTCGGACAGTTCCTGCGCCTCGGACTCCACCATCAGCACCGCCTCGGCGGTACCGGCAACGACCATGTCGAGCTTCGAACCCGCCAGTTCAGCGTAGGTGGGGTTCAGCAGGTAGCCCTGCTCCGGGATATAACCCACGCGGGCACCGCCGATGGGGCCGTTGAAGGGGATACCGGAAATGGCCAGTGCTGCGGACGTACCGATCATGGCGGCGATGTCCGGATCGATGTTCTTCTCGGAGGACATCACGGTACACATGACCTGGACTTCGTTCTTGTACCCTTCCGGGAACAGCGGTCGGATCGGACGATCGATCAGGCGCGAGGTGAGCGTTTCTTTCTCGCTCGGTCGGCCCTCGCGCTTGAAAAAGCCGCCGGGGATCTTGCCGGCCGCGTAGGATTTTTCCTGGTAGTGGACGGACAGCGGGAAGAAGTCCATGCCCGGCTTGGCTTCCCTGGCACCGACCACGGTGCAGAGAACGGAAGTATTGTCCATGGTGCAGAGCACGGAGCCGGTGGCCTGACGTGCAACTCTGCCTGTCTCGAGGGTTACGGTGTGGTTGCCGTACTGAAAGCTTTTTCTTACTGGATTCACTCTTTTCACCTGTCTACTTGCTACTTTTCACTTTTTCGCTTCGCTGGCTGTCTTGCAGTCGATCGACTGGCTGACGCTCATCGTGCGTCCTGCTCTTGCGGATGGCTGTGCTGCCTTGTCACCTGGTCGAAGGATGCTGGCCTTTGCGGTCCGGGACTGCCGAAACCGTGGAGCGCGGGACACCGGGAAGCAGGGCGGTACCGCTCGAGGCTCTTGTTGTGGGTCCGTGCTGTTGTTCCGTGTTGCCGCTCCGGTTTCATGCCTCTGAAAAAAAGTGGCCTCGCAAGGAGGCCACTGGCAGAACACATCAACGACGCAGGCCGAGTTGACCGATCAGGGTAGTATAACGATCGGCGTCCTTGCTCTTCAGATAGTCGAGCAGCTTGCGGCGCTGGTTGACCATGCGGATCAGACCACGGCGAGAGTGGTGGTCCTTCTTGTGGTCACCAAAGTGGGATTGCAGCTTGTTGATGTTGTGGGTCAACAGGGCAACCTGCACCTCGGGGGAACCGGTATCGCCTTCGCCACGCTGGTATTGCTTGACGATGTCCGACTTTTCGCTTGCACTCAGTGCCATTTGCATTTCCTCCAGATAATATGCAAACCAGAATACGGGTCAACCCGTGCATATTTACAGGCTGCCCAACCGACCGGGAACGACGCTGCGCCGTCCCTCAGTCAACCACCAGACGACGGGGCGCGACACGCCCGTCGTCCAGCACCTCACCGACCCCGAGAAAATCCCGATCTTCGGTGAAGATGCGCACTATATCGCCTTCCGCGGCGCAACGATAGACCTCCGGCGTCATCACCGGCTGGCCATTCCGCAGGTACCACGCCATGTCGGCAGTCAATTCCACTTCGGCCAGCTCTCCGGCGGCGTCTTCCATGGGCCTGAGCAGGGCATCGAGACCGGCAAAGTCCTCGGCATCACGCATCGCCTGGAGCTGCTCCATGGTCACCGCCTGATCGAGCGTAAAGGGGTGCGCCAGGGTCCGGCGCAGCACGGTCACATGGGCGCCCACCTGCAACGCCGCACCGAGATCCTCGGCGATCGTGCGCACATAGGTGCCCTTGGTGCACAGGATTTCCATATCCGCCTCGGCCGTGGGACCGGGTCGAAAATCGAGCAGCTCCAACGCATGGATGGTCACCGGACGCGCCTTGCGCTCCACCTCCACTCCGGCGCGCGCCAGCTCGTAAAGCGGCTTGCCCTGATGCTTGAGCGCCGAATACATGGAGGGCACCTGCAGGATATCGCCACGAAACGCGGGCAGTGCCGCCTCAACGGCTGCGCGGGTCAGGCCACTGGCATCGCACTCTGCCACTACCTCACCGTCGATATCGCCAGACGCGGTGGCCACGCCAAAACGAGCGGTAAAGCGATAGCCCTTGTCGGCGTCGAGCAGGAACTGGGTGAACTTGGTCGCCTCACCGAGACAGATCGGCAGTACACCGGTGGCGAAGGGATCCAGACTGCCCGTATGACCGGCCTTGTTGGCATTGAACAGCCGCTTGACCTGCTGCAATGCGCGGTTGGAGGTCACACCGGCCGGCTTGTCGAGCACGAGGATGCCGTTGATCGCACGGCCGCGGGTTCTTCGTGCCAAAATTCTACTCCGCGTCGTCGCGACGCTGATCGTCTTTGGATTCGTCGTCGGACTCATCACCCCGGCGCGCCTCGTCCTGATGGCGCGCATAGTCGATCAGGGCCGACAGCTTCTGGCCCTGCTCGCTGGTGGCATCGTAGATGAAACGCAGCGCCGGAGTGGTGCGCAGCTCGATGCTGCGCGCCAGTTGCGAGCGCAGGAATCCGGCAGCACCGTTGAGCGCCTTCATGGCTTCCACGTGGTCATCCCCCGCCTCGGGCGGGGTGATGAAGTTCACATACACCTTGGCGTGTGACAGGTCACGGCTGACCTCGACACCGGTGATGCTCACCAGGCCCACGCGGGGATCGCGCAGCTCCAGACGCATGAGCTCGGACAGCTCCCGCTGGATGGCGTCCCCTATGCGCTGGGTGCGACTGTACTCTTTGGGCATCGTTTATTCCCGGGTGATCAGAGGCTTCGGGCCACTTCCTTGACGTCGAAGACCTCGATCTGGTCGCCGACACGGATGTCATTGTAGTCCTTCACGCCAATACCGCACTCGGTACCGCTGCGGACCTCGTTGACGTCGTCCTTGAAGCGGCGCAGGGATTCCAGCTGACCCTCGAAGATGACCACGTTGTCCCGCAACACGCGGATGGGCTTGTTGCGATATACCGTGCCCTCGAGCACGATACAGCCGGCCACGGAACCGAACTTGGGCGACTTGAAGACGTCGCGCACTTCGGCAATACCGACAATCTCCTCGCGACGCTCCGGCGCCAGCATGCCGGACAGTGCCTGCTTCACGTCGTCCAGCAGCTGATAGATGATGCTGTAGTAACGAACGTCGATGCCTTCGGCCTCGGCCTGCCGGCGGGCGGCGGCGTCGGCACGGACATTGAAGCCGATGACGGCCGCCCCGGTGGTGATCGCCAGGTTGATATCGGATTCGGAAATACCGCCAACGCCGGAGGACACCATGTTGACCGAGACTTCCTCGGTGGACATGTCGACCAGGCTGGCGAGAATCGCCTCCAGCGAGCCGCGCACATCCGCCTTGACGATGATGGGCAGAATACGGGTTTCTTCCTGACCCATGTTGGCAAACATGTTTTCCAGCTTGGCGGCCTGTTGACGCGCCAGACGCTCCTGACGGGCCTTGTCGGCGCGGGTCTCGGCGATCTCGCGGGCCTTGCGCTCGTCGGTCAGCACGATGAACTCGTCACCGGCATCGGGCGGGCTGTCCAGGCCGAGGATTTCCACGGGGATGGACGGACCGGCTTCCTTGGTGGCCTTGCCGGTTTCGTCGCTCATGGCGCGAATCTTGCCGACAGTCTCGCCAGCGAGCAGGAAGTCGCCATGGCGCAGGGTACCGCTCTGCACCAGCGCGGTAGCGACAACGCCGCGGCCCTTTTCCAGACGCGCCTCAACGATGACACCGGTCGCGGCCACATCGCGGGGCGCCTTGAGCTCGAGCATCTCGGACTGCAACAGGATCGCATCGAGCAGTTCGTCGATGCCTTCACCGCTGTGGGCCGACACCTTCACAAAC
>JBJHAZ010000205.1:627-4698 GCA_050485225.1 Gammaproteobacteria bacterium | reverse complement strand
GCGTCAGGTAAGCAACCAGGAGTTCTTCAATCGCCTCGGACAGCAGCTCATCAAGGTGCTGGACGCGCACACCGCCGATGGGTTCGTGTTCCGGGTCGACATGCGCCTGCGCCCCTACGGCCAGGCCGGCGCACTGGTGCTGAGCTTCGAGGCGATGGAGGAGTACTACCAGAGCCAGGGCCGGGACTGGGAACGCTACGCCATGATCAAGGCGCGGGTGGTGGCCGGCGAGGCGGCCGCCGGCGAGACGCTGATGGGAATGTTGCGGCCCTTTGTCTACCGCCGTTACATCGACTTCAGTGCCATCGAGTCCCTGCGCGACATGAAGGCGATGATTCGGCGCGAGGTCGCCCTCAAGGGGCTGGAAGACGACGTGAAACGCGGTGCCGGTGGCATTCGCGAGGTGGAGTTCATCGCCCAGGCCTTCCAGCTGATCCGCGGCGGCAAGGACCATCGCTTCCAGCAGCAGCGGCTGCGCCTGGTGCTGGAGCTGATCGGTCAGGAGGGGCTGCTGCCGGACGACATGGCGCCGCGCCTGTACGAGGCCTACCGTTTTCTCCGCAATGTGGAGCACGCGTTGCAGGGGTGGCGCGACCAGCAGACCCAGTCGCTGCCGGACGACCCGGCCGGTCGCCAGCGGGTAGCCTGGGTGATGGGCCATGACGACTGGGCCACCTTCAGCAGCGAGCTGCAGCGCCACCGCGACTTCGTGGCCGGGGTGTTTGCGGATGTGGTCGCACCGCTCGACGAGGTGTCCGAGGATGCTGACAGCATCGCCCATGACCCGTGGAACCTGCGCGATCCCGAGGCCCGCCTCAAGGCGCTCGGGCAACTCGGCTACGACGACCCGGCCGGCGCACTCCGTCAGCTGGAGCTGCTCGGTACCGGGCACGATTTTCTGGCGCTCGGTGCCGAGGCCCGCAAGCGCCTCGACCGCCTGATGCCGCGGCTGCTGGCCGCCTGCAGCGAGTGTGACGGCGCCACCGAAACCCTGCAGCGCATTCTCGGGCTGGTGCGCGCCGTGCTGCGGCGCAGCGCCTACCTGCTGCTGCTGGCCGAGAACCCCCCCGCCCTCAAACAGCTGGTGACCCTGTGCTCGCGCAGTTTGTGGATTGCCGAGCAACTGCGCTTCTACCCGGCGCTGCTCGATGAGCTGCTCGACTCACGCACGCTCTATACCCCGGCCACCCTCGATCAGCTGCGCCACGAGCTGGCGGATCGGTTGCTGGCGGTGCCTGAGGAAGACCTGGAGAGTCAGCTGGATGTGCTGCGCTACTTCAAGCTCTCCCACAGCCTGCGAGTCGCCGCCTGCGAAACCACCGGCGTGCTGCCCCTGATGAAGGTGAGTGACAACCTGACCTGGCTGGCCGAGGCCATCGTCGAGCAGGTGGTCAACCTGGCCTGGTCGCAGATGCGTCGGCGCCATGGCAATCCCGGTGGCGAGACGGCGGACTTCATCGTGGTCGGCTACGGCAAGCTGGGCGGGATCGAGCTGGCGCACGGGTCGGATCTCGACCTGGTGTTCATCCACAATGCCGACGGCGCACTCGGCAGCGATGGCGAGCGCAGTCTCGACAACGCCAGCTACTTCGCCCGCCTGGGCCAGAAAGTGATCCACATCCTGACCGCGCGCACCGCCATCGGCGAGCTGTACGAGGTGGATGCCCGTCTGCGGCCCTCCGGCAACTCCGGTCTGCTGGTGAGTTCGCTGGCCGCCTTCGAGCGCTACCAGCAGCAGGACGCGTGGACCTGGGAGCACCAGGCACTGGTGCGGGCCCGCGCCGTGGCCGGCAACGCCGCACTGGTGGCGGCCTTCGAAGCCATTCGCGAGCAGGTGCTTTGTCGGCCCCGCGAACCGGGTCCGCTGCGACAGGATGTGCGCACCATGCGGACGCGCATGCGCGAGCACCTCGGCAGCAAGGGTGAGGCGGACAAATTTCAGCTCAAACAGGATGCTGGCGGTATCGTCGACATTGAATTTATGGTTCAATTCGCGGTTTTGGCGTGGGCGTCCGAGCGGCCGGTTCTGGCTCGCTGGAGCGACAATATCCGCATCCTCGAGACGCTCTCGACGGAGCAGGTCTTGCCCCCCGGAGCGGCCGAGCGACTCATCGAGGTCTACAAGACCTACCGTACCGCCGCCCACCGCCTGCAGTTGCAGCGCCTGCCCGCCGTGGTCGGCGCCAGCGAGTTTGTCGAGGAAAGGGAATTCGTGTCCGGGCTCTGGCGGGAGTTGCTGGAGGACGCACCTCGACAGTGATCCCGGTATGTCTGTCGCCGGCTGCCCGCCAGCCGGCCTGTTGCCTCTGAGGAGTGGATTTACATGTCTTTTGCCGATCGCGACGGCCTGATCTGGTTTGATGGCGAAATGGTGCCCTGGCGCGATGCCAAGGTACACGTCCTGACCCATACCCTGCACTACGGCATGGGGGTCTTCGAGGGCGTGCGTGCCTATCAGACCGACACCATGGGCACCTGTATCTTCCGCCTCAGGGAGCACACCGACCGCCTGTTCAACTCCGCCAAGATCATGGGCATGGCGATGCCCTGGGACAAGGACACCCTCAACGCCGCCCAGTTGCAGGTGGTGCGCGAGAACAACCTGAAGTCCTGCTACCTGCGCCCGATGGCGTTCCTCGGCTCCGAGGGCATGGGTCTGCGCGCCGACGGCCTCAAGACCCACGTGATCATTGCCGCCTGGGAGTGGGCTGCGTACCTGGGCGCCGAAGGCATGGAGAAGGGTATCCGCATCCGCACCTCATCCTTTACCCGCCATCACGTGAACATCTCCATGACCAAGGCCAAGGCCAACGGTCAGTACATCAACTCCATGCTGGCGCTGCGCGAGGCCGTCGACTGCGGCTACGACGAGGCCCTGCTGCTCGACCCCGAAGGCTATGTGGCCGAGGGCAGCGGCGAGAACTTCTTCATGGTGCGCGAGGGCGTTATCTATACCCCCGAGCTGACCGCCTGTCTCGACGGCATCACCCGCGCTGCGGTGATCCGGCTGGCCCGCGATGCCGGCTACGAAGTGCGCGAAAAACGCATCACCCGCGACGAGGTCTACATCTGCGACGAGGCCTTCTTCACCGGCACCGCCGCCGAGGTCACCCCGATCCGCGAACTCGACAACCGGGTCATCGGTGACGGCTCGCGCGGCCCGGTCACCACCGTGCTGCAGAAAATGTTCTTCGACGCAGTGCATGGCCGTAATCACAACCACACCGAGTGGCTGACTCCGGTAGCCTGATGCGGTCGTGATGGCGGGTTTGTCGGTCGGGTCAGCCGCTTTCGTTGGCGTACCTGTGGTAATAAATGCAGGCGCGCTGCGGGTCTGGGCGTGCGGCCTCGGCGCAATCGGCTCCGGCGGCACCCGGCAGGCATTGGCGCCAGTCTGCCCGACGCTGAGAGCTGTCTTTCGGGCAGCGAGAACAGCATGAACGGTCGACGCTTCCTGGTAGTGGGGCCCTCCTGGGTCGGCGACATGGTGATGGCCCAGTCGCTCTTCCAGCTGCTGCGCCAGCGTAACCCCGGCTGCGTCATCGACGTGCTCGCGCCCGCCTGGAGTCGCCCGCTGCTCGAGCGCATGCCCGAGGTGCGCCGCGCCATCGACATGCCGGTGGGCCACGGCGAGCTGAACCTGGGTGCCCGCTGGCGCCTCGGGCGTGCCCTCAAGGGGCAGTACGACCAGGCCATTGTGCTGCCCAACTCCCTCAAATCGGCCCTGGTGCCGCTGTTCGCCGGCGTCGAGACCCGCACCGGCTGGCGCGGCGAGATGCGCTTCGGGCTGCTCAACGATATCCGTCTGCTCGACGAGCAGCGCTACCCGCTGATGGTGCAGCGCTTCAACGCGCTGGCGTTTCGGGACGATTTTCGCAAGCCCATACCGGCCCCGCTGCCCCGCCTCAAGGTGGACGCCGAGCGGCTGCCCGAGCTGCTGGCACGGTTCGGTCTGACGGCCGACAGGCCGGTGCTGGCGCTGTGCCCGGGTGCCGAGTTCGGCCCGGCCAAGCGCTGGCCCGAGGAACACTACGCGGCGGTGGCCGATGCCTTCATCGCCCGGGGCTGGCA
>JBJHAZ010000205.1:0-617 GCA_050485225.1 Gammaproteobacteria bacterium | reverse complement strand
CGCCGTGGCCGAGGCCTTGCGCGATGCGCTGACGGCCGATGCCACCCAGTGCCATATCCTCGCCGGGGCCACCGAGCTGGCGGACGCCATCGACCTGCTGTCGATGGCCGATGCCGTGGTGAGCAATGATTCGGGCCTGATGCACGTGGCGGCGGCGCTCGCCCGCCCGCTGGTGGTGGTGTACGGTTCCACCTCGCCGGCGTTCACGCCGCCGCTGGCGCAGCGCGTCCGCAGCCTGTCCATCCCGGTGGATTGCGGGCCCTGCTTCCAGCGCGAGTGCCCCGAGCAGCACCTCAAGTGCCTGCGGGACCTGGCGCCGGAACAGGTGACGCGTGCGCTCGAGGACGTACTCAATGACGAGCAGCCACTGCCCGACCCGGCGCCCATCACCGAGCACGACCCGGACGACGAGGACGAGGACGACTGAAGCCGACCCAAGCCGCTGTGCCAAAGCCATCTGCCGCCCGGCCGTCGCTGCACCCACCCGGGTTACTCACCCGCGCCACTCACAGGGAGCCCCGTTCGCTTGAAGCTGGCTGTACTGATCTACCGATACTTCCCCTACGGCGGGCAGCAGCGCGACATGCTGGCCATCGCCACCGAGGCGCTGCGCCGGG
>JBJHAZ010000204.1:0-4700 GCA_050485225.1 Gammaproteobacteria bacterium | reverse complement strand
GGCGGCTGGGGCCACCATCAACACGTTGCCTTCCTGACGCTTGTCGAGGCCCTTGGACTTGAGCACGATATCGAGCGCCTGGTCCCAGGGCACGTTTTCCAGTCGCAGGGTGATATTGCCCGTCACGGTATCGCTGGCCACCAGATTGAGGCCCGTGAACTCGGCAATGATCTGCAGTACCGAGCGCACCTCGATATCCTGGAAGTTCAGGGAAAGCTTGTCGCCCACATAGGCAAAGCGGGAGCGCTTCTCTTCCACCTCCTCGGCGGTCAGCGGCTTGACGCTGACCACATAACGGTCATCGGTCTGGTAGACCAGATAGTCGTACTCGCCCACCGCATCGATGCGGAAGGACGTCATGTTGCCTTGGGCCCGGGCATCGATGGTCTTGACGGGCGTGGCGAAGTCGAGCACGTTGAGCCGGCGGTTCAGGGCTTCAGGCAGGGTAGTCTGGTAGAAATTGACCTGGATGCCGGAGGAGGTGCGGCTTACGTCCGCGTTCACCCCGGGGTGTGACAGTTCGATGCTGACCACCCCCTCGCCGGCTTCCCCACGGCGAAAGTCGACGTCCATGATGCTGCTGCCACCGGCTGCGGCAATCTGGCGCTCGCTGGGCCGGGTAGCAAGGGTCTCGACACCGCCGTCGCTACCGACGTTGAGGTACAGGCGGTTGCCTTCGATACGGTAGCTGTAGGGAGCCAGTTCGCGCAGGTTGACCACCAGCCGGGTGCGCTCGGCGGTACCCAGCACCACTGCACTTTCGGCATTCTCGAAGGAGAGGGCATGATTGCGCTGGGACAGAGCGCTGGCGACGCCCGGGAAGTCGAGCACAATCCGCGCCGGTGTGTCGATGGTGAAGCCCGAGGGCTCGGGCGGCGTTTCGTTGAACTCGAGCTGAACCTCAAAGCGGCTGCCGGGCTGGGCAGCAAACTGGATATCCTGCAACTGCACTGCCTGAGCTGAAACCAGGCCGGGCAGCATCAGAACCCATGCGACCAGCGCCCATCCCAGTTTGATGTTTGCCTTGATGTTCATGATTCTTCCCCAACTGACGCTTTGTTACTATTTGTTGTTTCTGATGACTGCCGCTCTTGCGGTAGCTACCTTCCTTGAAAACTAGTCCAGAGACAGGGTGCGCGGCCGCTCCAGCCAGCCACCCCGGCCGTCCGGCACCGTCTCGACCACTTCGACCTTGTCCTCGGACACGGCCACGATGCGACCGTGATTCCGACCCAGATAGTTGCCGACCGAGACCCTGTGAATGCCACCACTGCCATCATTGATCAGGGCCCAGCGGACGCCATCAGCCCCCCGCAGGCTGCCGCGCAGTGACAGGGCGGAAAAATTGAAACTCTCGAGCAGCTCCCGCCGCCTGCTTTCATCGGGGGCGCTGGCCAACCGAGCGCCGGCGGCCAGCTCGTCGGCAATGAACGGCGTCTCGAACGGGGAGCGCAGGGCCATGGCGCTGTAGGAAAAGTGCGTGTACGAGGCAAACACGGGCAGAGGCTCGATCTCGCCGGCCGGCCGGGCGCGCGTCTGCTCCATGAAGCTCCTCAGGTCGGCGTGATTGCTGCCACCCCCGCAACCCGACAGCACCGCTGCCAACGCTGCTCCACACAAGACCGGAAAGCGAAGTCGGTAAGCCATCTCACTGCACCCTGTATCGATAGGTTTTGGCATCAATCTCGAGGTTCAGCAGGCCGCCGGCCTGGGCTCTGATGCTGTAGTCATGCAGGGTGACAATCCGCGGCAAGGCAGCAATACCGCTGACAAAGGCACCGAAGTCGTGGTAACCGCCCGAGGCGACGATCTTGATCGGCAGCTCCACATAATACTCGGCGCTGCGCTCAGGCTGCAGCTCGATGCTCTGGATATTCAAGCTGCTGCCGCGACCGATCTCGGTCATGTCATCCAGCAGACCCGGCACCTCGGTATCGCTGGGAAGCTGGGCCAGCAGCGCCTCGAAGGTAGCCTCGAGATCGGCCACCTGCTCACGGTAGGCGTCCAGATTGGCCGCCTGATGGGCCTTGGTCTCGAACTCGCGCCGCAGCTCGTTCTCCGTGGCCTGAGCCCGCTCCAGCCGAGACCCCATGTCCTTGATGGAGAAATACCAAACGCCGAGCAGAACCAGCAGGAAGAGCAGGATCAGCACCGCGACGCGGCCGGCCAGCGGCCACACGCCGATACTGTCGAAGTCGATCTCGGAGAGATCCAGGTTATTGAGGTTTCGCAGATTATCCATGAAGGCCATGGTATGAACTCCGTGTACTCGGGGCGTCGTCAGTTATTGTCGGCCGTATCTTTCGACGCACTGTCTGGCGCTGCGATAGTCACAAGCAGATTGAAGCGGTTGCCCTGCTCCCCCATCGTGGAGTCGGCCACGACCCGCGTCAGATTCGGCTCCGAGAACATCTCCGAGCCGTCCAGCTGACGCATCAGGGTCGACACGCGGTTGTTGGACTCGGCAAAACCTTGCAGGGTCAGACGCCGGGAGCGGCGCTCGAGGCTGGTGAAAAATACCCCGTCGGGGACTACGCGAACAAACTCGTCGAAGATCCGGACGATATCGGACCGATCACCCTGCAGGGACTGAATGGCCTCGGTACGCTCCAGCACCTCCTCGCGACGGCGCTGCAACTCCAGCACCTCCGCCACTTCGCGGTTGAGCACGGCAATCTCGCTGCGCAGCAGCCGGTTGCGGCTTTCCTGGTTGTCGATGCGAGCCGACATCCAGCCACTCCAGGCATAACTGCAGAGCAAGGCCACTACCAGAACCGCTACGGCAATCGCGATAAATTCCTTTTTGCGCTCCTGGCGGTACGCCTCGCGCCAGGGCAACAGATTGATATTGGCCATGTCAGTCAAAACTCCTGAGTGCCAGCCCGGCAGCGATCAGCATCGCCGGAGCATCGTTCGCCAGGGCTACCGCATTGACCTTGCTGGACACCGCCATGTTGGCAAAGGGGTTCGCCACCACGGTCGGGAGGCCCAGCTTTTCCTCCACCTCCGCGCGCAACCCATCCATGGCGGCGACACCGCCGGCCAGAATCAGGTGATCCACGTAGTTGTACTGACTGGAAGAGAAGAAGAACTGCAGGGAGCGGGATATCTGCTGGACCAGGGCATCGCGGAAAGGCTCGACCACCTCCGCCTCGTAATCCATGGGCAGGCCGCCGTGTTTCTTGGCCTGACCGGCTTCTTCCATGGAAAGCCCGTAGCGCCGCTGGATCTCCTCGGTGACCTGCTTGCCGCCGAAGAGCTGCTCGCGGGTATAGATGGTGCGGCCGTCCACCAGCACACTCAGGGTCAGAATGGTGGCACCGATGTCGGCGATGGCAACCACCTGGCTGCCCAGCTCTTCGATCTGATCCGCGAGCATCGAGAACGCCCGCTCGACCGCAAAGACCTCGACATCCACCACCCGTGGCGTCAGACCCGCGTCCCGAACAGCCTGAGCCCGCAGGTCGACACTCTCCCTGCGGCACGCAGCAAGCAGCACGTCGACCACTTCAGGGTTGGCCCGCGACGGACCGATGACCTCGAAATCCAGGGCAACTTCGTCGAGAGGGTAAGGGATATATTGGTCGGCTTCGAGGGCGATCTGGGTCTCCATCATCTGATCGGAGAGCCCGGAGGGCATTTCGATGACCTTGGTAATCACGGCCGAACCGGCTACAGCGACCGCGGCATCGCGGGTCCTGGGCTTGGCCTGCTGGACCAGTGACCTGATGGTATCGGACAGGGCGGCCAGATCGCCGACGTTCTTCTCCACCACCGTATTGGGCGGCAGGGGCCGCACCATGTAGCTTTCGACCCGGTACCGGCCGCCGGATTTGCTCAACTCCAGCAGCTTCACAGCCGAAGAGCTGATATCCAGGCCTACCAAGGGTCTCGCCCGCCTGTTAAATAGGTCGAAAATCCCCATTCCCCTTACATCCATATAATTAGCATTTGTTCTTTAGAGTGAACTTTAACTTATCTGGCTAATTATTCAAGCGTTCACTCGACAGTCGGCTAAATTCCCTGTCCGACTTGACTTATAATGGGCGCAACACCCTAAGCGAGCTGTTCGACGCACACCGCCAACGCCCCACGTACCAGGATCCCGATGATTTCCACCCTGACCCGAGTGCTGCGCCCACTTCTGCTGCTCTTCTGCCTTGGCGCGGGAAGCGTACTCGTCGCCGCGGCCGGCACATTTCTCTATCTTAGCCCCAAGTTGCCCTCGGTGGAAACACTTCTGGATATCCAGCTGCAGACCCCCCTGCAGGTCTATTCCAGCGACGGCAAGCTGCTGGGCGAGTTCGGCGAGATGCGCCGGGAGCCACTGGCGTACGAAGACCTGCCGCAGCAGATGGTACACGCCTTCATTGCCGCCGAGGACAGCGATTTCTTTCGCCATCCGGGCGTCGATATTACCGGCCTGGCCCGCGCTGCCACCGAACTACTGACCAGTCGCCAGATACAGACCGGCGGCAGCACCATCACCATGCAGGTGGCGCGCAACTTCTTTCTCTCCAGCGAGCAGACCTTCATCCGCAAGTTCAACGAGATTCTGCTGGCCTTCCGGATCGAGAAGAAACTCGACAAGCAGCAGATCCTCGCCCTGTACGTCAACAAGATCTTCCTGGGCCACCGCTCCTACGGTGTGGCGGCCGCCGCCAACGTCTACTACGGCAAACCGGTTCACGAGCTGGACC
>JBJHAZ010000203.1:0-4744 GCA_050485225.1 Gammaproteobacteria bacterium | reverse complement strand
GGTGGCCCTGCCGGCGGCGGCGCTGGGGCTGGTGGCCCCCTGGGCCGCAGCGCTCGGCATGTCGGCCAGCTCGCTGATCGTGGTGCTCAACGCCCGACGGCTGGCGCCCGGCCGGCATCGAGCCGCGCCCGTGCAACCGGCCGTCCGGCCGGTGCAGCAGGGGGCCGTCTGATGGAAAGCCTCTACCTGATCGTGCCGGTGTCGATCATCGTTTTTGGCCTCGCGGTGGCTCTGTTCATGTGGTCGGTGGACGACGGCCAGTACGATGACCTTGAGGGTGAGGCCGGCCGCATCCTCTACGACGAGGATGAGGAAGCCATGGCCGAGGCGGGTACCCGGACTGACGGCGACGACGAACCCGGTACGAAGCCGTCACCCGGGCAGGACGGCGAAACCGCTGCCGATCACGGGGATCGGCGCCTATGAGCGAGCTGTCCCTGCCGGTTGCCCTGTTCATGATGGGCCTGATCGGCTCGACCCACTGCGTGGGCATGTGCGGCGGCATCACCACCGCCCTGGGCATGGCGGTGCGAGGTGACCCAAGGCGGCGGCTGGCCCTGACCATTGGCTACAACCTCGGCCGTATCACCAGCTACGCGCTGGCCGGCTTGCTGGTCGCGCTGGCCGGCGCGCTGGGTCGGGAGCATCTGGCGCTGGCGCCGGTTCTGCGCTGGCTGGCCGGGCTGTTCATGATCGCGCTCGGCCTGTATATCGCGGGCTGGTGGCGTGGCCTGGTGAAGCTGGAACACCTCGGGCAACGGGTCTGGCGGTATCTGCAACCTCTCGGCCAACGGTGCCTGCCGGTCACCACGGCTCCCCGTGCAGTGGCCTTGGGTGCGGTTTGGGGCTGGCTGCCCTGCGGGCTGGTCTACAGCGCCCTGGTACTGGCGATGACCAGTGCGTCGGCGTGGCAGGGCGCGTTGGGTATGGCGGTATTCGGGCTGGGTACCCTGCCGGTCATGGTGGCGATGGGCGTGGCATCGGGCAGCCTGCTAAAGTTGTTGCAGGCGCGTGGCGTGCGCGCCGGGGCAGGCATCATGCTGGTGGTTTTCGGCCTCTGGCAGTTGTTGCCGGCGACGGGGCATGGTCATGCGGAGGGTCACGGTGCGGATACCGGCGGGGCTGCCCACGAACACCATCATCACCATCACTGATTTCTACGGGCGGTGAATGCCCCGGCCACGGCGAGCGGGGTAACCGACTGAAGGCGCTGCGCAGTGCAGCAGTGGATACGCGCTGTGCGGCAATGGAAAAGGGTTGATCTGCGTCACGGGCCAATCCCCGGTTTGGATGTAAAAGATAACAAGCTCAGGAGAAGTAAGCATGTTTTCAATCATACCCTCGCTGCTGTTCACGCCGCGCGCGGCCTGGCACAAGCTGGGCCTGGAGTCGGAACAGGCCATTCGCCGGCGCCTGCCCTACGGCATCGTGATGGCGCTGCTGCCGCCACTGGCGTTCTATTGGGGCGCCACCCAGGTGGGTTGGCGGATCGGCGGCACCGACTACACCCGCATCACCTCCGAAAGCGCGATCCCGCTGGCGGTGCTGTTCTACTTTGCCATCGTGGGTGCACTGGTGTTCATCGGCTTCATGGTGCACTGGATGTCGCGCACCTATCGCGCCGATGCCCACCCCATCCGGGGTATCGTGCTGGTGAGCTATGCCTGCACGCCCATCTTCCTGGCGAGTCTGTTCGGACTCTACCCGGTGTGGTGGTTCGACCTGGTGCTCGCTACGGCGGCCTGCTCCTACGCCATTCGCCAGATCTACGTGGGGCTGCCCGAGATCCTGCACGTACCCGAGGACCTCGGTTTCCTGTACGCCAGCGCGGTGTTCCTCGTTACCCTGGTGTACGTGGTGTTGGTACTGTCGGCCACCGCGATCCTGTGGGAATACGTGGCTACGCCGGTCTTTGTGAACTGAGGGCCGCGTTCAGGACCCCGCGCTCTCGGCGGGCCGGCCGGCCAGCAGGGCGTCGTCGTCCGCCGGCGGCGGGTCGGGTCGCACCAGGTAGATCATGCCGATGGCGATGAGGGCCATGACCACGAACACCGAGAAGGCCGGGGCGTAGGACCCGGTGCGGTCGTGGACCTCGCCGACCAGGCGCATCACGATCATGGCAAAGGGCTGCATGATGATCGCCATCATCCCCATCACCGTGCCGTAGCTGCGGGCCCCGAACAGCCACGCCATGATGGTGCTCCAGGCCGGCATCACGCCGCCCACCGCGACACCGAGCAGGGCCACGGCAACCACCAGCAGCCAGAAGGGCGGCTGCAGGATGTAGATGGTCAGCAGCAGTGCGTTGCACCCCGCCACATAGGCAAACACCAGCCGCAGGTCTACCTTGTCGGCCAGGTAGCCCACCAGCAGTTTGCCGCCAATGGCTGACAGGGTCTTGACCGCCACCAGCATCCCCACCACCTGCAGGTCGTAACCCGCGTCCTGAAAGTAGGGCACCTGGGAGATCAGTACGGCCTGATCGATCCCGAACAGCATGCCGATACCGATTGCTACCAGCCAGAAATTGCGACTGCGCAGCAATTGCCCCGGACTCCAGGTGCGCTCGGGACGCGGCCTGGTGGGCAGTACATCGCTGTCGGTGGCATGGGGGTCGGCCAGCTCGAATTCATCCGCGTAGCCGGGCATGGCCTCGGTGGGCCGGTTGCGTACCAGCAGGGTGGCGATCAGCAGGAAGATGATCATCGGCACCAGGCCGATCAGAAAAACCGTGGTGCGCCAGCCGAAGGACTCGATCATGAAGGCGGTCAGCGGCTGCGAGATGAAGCCGCCGATCGAGGTGCTCAGGGCCAGCACACCCAGCACCCGGCCGCGCCGCCGCTGGAACCAGCGCACGGTGATGGTGTTGGCGGCCAGGGTGCCGCATCCGGAGGTGCCGAAGGCCAGCGGGAAGGTGATCAGGAACAGCATCAGCGGCAGCGATTCGCTGCGCGAGATGGTGATCAGCGCCGCACCGTAGGAGATGGCGCTGGCGATCATGATCTTGCGGGCCGACACCTTGTCGAGCAGTCGCCCCAGCACCAGCGAAGCGATGCCATTGCCCAGCAGCAGGCCGATCATGCCGTTGTTGTAGGTGGCCCGGGAAATTCCGAACTCCTCGGTGACCGACACGGTGAACATGCCGAAAATGTAGGAGGAAAAGCCGATGGCCAGCGCAGCACAGATGAAGGTGCCTGTCAGCACTCGCCAGCCGGGGTAGATCGAACCTGGGGTCATGGGTAATCCTGTCGACTGGTATAGTTGTTGTCGCCCCATTCTCGCAGCAAACACCCCGGGTAAGAAAGGGTTCGCCGGTCGCTGTGCGCTGCGGGACGCGAAGGTTCCCCAATCCCACAGGAGGAAAACACCTTATGAGACTGTTGCACACCATGCTGCGCGTCGGAGATCTGGATCGGTCCCTGGATTTCTACACCGGGGTACTGGGGATGAAATTGCTGCGGCGCAAGGACTACCCCGAAGGCCGCTTTACGCTGGCGTTCGTCGGCTACGGGGACGAAAGTGACAATACCGTCGTCGAGCTGACCCACAACTGGGACACGGATCACTACGAGCTGGGTGACGGGTTTGGCCACCTGGCGATTGGCGTGGACGACGTGTACCGGGCGTGCGAGCGGATCCGGGCCGCCGGGGGCAAGGTGGTGCGCGAGCCGGGCCCCATGAAACACGGTTCCTCGGTGCTGGCGTTCGTGGAAGACCCGGATGGCTACCGCATCGAACTGTTGCAGGGTTGACCGTCCGTCCGACAATCCCTGCTGTTTGTCTCCGCTTTGCGGCTTTGCCGGTAAAGTTCGTTACGTTATCGCCGATGACCTGTAACAGGTCGTCTCTGAACGAAGCGGCGGGCCGGGCTTCCTGCGCAAGGCACGCCTCCGGTCGTTTCGACAGAGAATCATAATTTCATAAATGTGGCAGGAGATAACTTCATGGCAACCGGTAACAACAGCAGGCCCCTTCGCAGCGCCCTGGTCCGCCCTCTCGCCGGGTTGGCACTGATCTGGGCGCTGGCCCCAGTGGCGTTCGCCTGTGATGCACCCACCACCCGGGTCGAGGTGCCCGACGGCCGCAATGCCAGTGAAGCGCAGATGGCCGAGGCCCAGCAGGCGGTACAGGCCTATGTGACCGAAGCGGAAGCCTATATCCAGTGTCTGGAAAGCTCCGGTATGCCCTCGGCCCAGGTGAGCCGTCTGCGCAACCAGACCATTGACGAGATGGAACGCCACGCGGCCCAGTTCAACCGGCAGTTGCGCCAGTTCCGCAGATCCCAGTGAGCAGTGTGGTATCCGCCCCCGCCGAATGTCGGTTGGGGCGGCTTTCGGACGCCACATCGGGTCGGTATGGTCCGCGCCCGGTGTGGTGGTGAGCCGCTGTGACGACAAAAGCCCGGAGCCGAGGCTCCGGGCTTTTTCGTGGGCGGGCTTGTGGTGGGTCGGTCGCTGCGGCAGGGCGTCGGGACCGCTCCGATCAATTCGGCATTTTATTTCGACTCTGCCATGGCCTGCAGGGTCTGCTCGGCCCAGACCGTGCTGTGACGATAGGCCACTTCGTAATAGTTGCGGGGCACCAGGTTGCGCAGTCGATCGAACTGGCCCGCCTCGTATCGCTCCACCTCGGCGAGGATTTCGCCAAAGCTGCCCTTGCGCTGCAACAGGGCCTCGCGGAGTTCCTGGTTGAGTGGCACCTGCTCCATCAGCTGGTCCATGGGAATGTCCATCAGTACGTCGAG
>JBJHAZ010000202.1:0-4793 GCA_050485225.1 Gammaproteobacteria bacterium | reverse complement strand
TGCCGGGCGCACAAAAAAAGGTCGCGACAAGCGACCTTTTTTTATGGCTTCCTTTCACGGCTACAAAGCGGCCATCAACCGACCAGGGATTTGCGGGCACAAAAAAACCGGCCTGGAAAGCCGGTTTTTTCGGGATTTGGTGGAGCTAGGCGGGATCGAACCGCCGACCTCTTGCATGCCATGCAAGCGCTCTCCCAGCTGAGCTATAGCCCCAAATCACTCCAGAAGAGCCGCGCATTTTAGGGATCACCCCAACACCTGTCAAGGCTTTTCTTCGGGGTGCGCCGATCTTTTTTCGCTCAGTGTTTGATAGGCTTTTTCAAGTTTTTTGAGTTGCTTTTTGGAGGGCCCGCCAAGCACGCCAAGTGCGTGTCTCAGACGCGCGCGCACCATGTCCGGCCCGAGGATCTCCATAGCGTCAAACAGCGGTGGCGCTGAGCTGCTGCCAGCCACAGCGACAAACAATGGCGCCATGAAATCCTTGAGCTTGAGCTCCATGCCATCGGCAATCTGACGCAACTCGCCGTAGAGGCCGTCGCGGGTCCAGTGCCGCAGCACGTCAAGACGCCAGCTGCAAAACTGCAGAATGGTCACGGCCGTATCGCGATCCATCCGGCCCTGCTCGAAATCGGTTTCGCTGATGGCCGGCATGCCGGAAAACAGGAACGCCACCAGTCCCGGGATGTCACTGAACTTCTCGACGCGCTCCTTGATCAGAGGCACCATGCGCATGAGGTTGTCGCGGTTGATGGCCCACTCGGCAATCCGATCGGCGAACTGGTCGGCATCGAGATCCTCCCGGATCCAGCAGCCGTTGAGCCAGTCGAGCTTTTCCACATCGAACACCGGCCCGCCCAGGTGCACCTGACGGATATCGAACTGGGCCAGCATCTGCTCAAGCGAGAATTTCTCGGACTCGTCGGGCATGGACCAGCCCATGCGGCCCAGGTAGTTCAACAGGGCCTCGGGCAGATACCCCATGTCCCGATAGAAGGTGATGCTGGTGGGGTTCTTGCGCTTGCTCAGCTTGCTCTTGTCCGGGTTGCGCAGCAGCGGCATGTGGCACAGCTCGGGCATGTCCCAGCCGAAGTACTGGTACAGGAGCTGGTGCTTGGGCGCCGAGTTGATCCACTCCTCGCCGCGAATCACATGGGTGATGCCCATGAGATGATCGTCCACCACGTTGGCCAGGTGGTAGGTCGGCATGCCGTCGTTCTTCAACAACACCTGCATGTCCACCTGGCTCCAGGGAATCTCGATGGGCCCGCGCAGCAGGTCGTCGAAGCGGCAGACGCCGTCCTCGGGTATCTTCATGCGGATGACGTGCGGCTCGCCTCGCTCGAGACGCTGCCTGATGTCCTCGGGGGCGAGCGACAACCCGCGACCGTCGTAGCGCGGGGTTTCGCCGCGGGCCATCTGCTCGCGACGCATCTCATCGAGTTCTTCGGGGGTTGCAAAACAGTAGAACGCATGGCCGTCCTCGACCAGCTTGCGGGCGTACTCGGCGTAGATATCCATGCGCTCGCTCTGGCGATAGGGCCCGAAGGGGCCGCCCACGTCGGGGCCCTCGTCCCAGTCGAGTCCGAGCCAACGCAGCGAATCCAGGATCTGCTGTTCGGATTCCGCTGTACTGCGCTGCTGGTCGGTGTCCTCGATGCGCAAAATGAACTGCCCGCCGTGTTGACGGGCGAAACAGAGATTGAAAAGGGCAATATAGGCCGTGCCAACGTGGGGGTCGCCGGTGGGCGACGGAGCTATACGGGTACGAACCGTCATGGCGCTGATATCCTGGACTGAGATGGATGAACTGGGGCGGGCATTATACGCGCCACCTCGCTCAGGTCACAGGATCGGACTCGGGCGCGCCCAGGTAATAGCCCTCCATCGCACTGACCCCCAGCCCCTGGAGCGCCTCGAACTCGGCAGCCGACTCGACCCCTTCGGCATGGAGCTCGATTTCACGGGCGCGGGCCATCTGTACCAGCGCGTGGATGAAGGCCTGCTGATCGGTGCTGCCGTCAACACCGCGCACAAAACTGCGGTGCAGCTTGAGATACTGAAGCGGCAGCGAGTGCAACTGCTGCAGAGCCAGACTGCTGCGCCCGAAATGATCGACGGCAATCCGGGTGCCGAAGGCAGCCACCGCTTTCTGCAACCGGGCGATATCCTCTCCGTGAGCAGTGAGGTGACGCTCCGCAAACTCGAGCACCAGGCGCGCGGCGAGCGCATGATGAGCCACCAGGAATTCCGTCAACCAGGCTCGGAATTCCGCGTCCGCCGCCGCGGCACCACTGAGATTGACCGACACCAGCCCGGTGCCGGCAATCGATCGTGCGGCGAGCGCTTCCAGCATCAGCCGGTCGATGGCCGCCACCACCCCGTAGCGCTCCGCTGCCGGCAGAAATACCCCCGGCAGGATCAGCTGGTCCTCGTCTCGCAGCCTGACATAGACCTCCTGACCCACCAGAGTGCGATCCGGGCTGTAGAGCGGCTGGAACGCCAGAGTGACCCGGCGCTCTTCGATACAGCGCGCCAGTATCTGACGCCACTGTTCCGGCGAGGGCGTGGTGCGTTCCCGCATCGAACCTTCGCGATACTCCTGCCAGCCGTTGGGCGCCTGTAGACGGGCCTGAGCCAGCGCGGCGTCGGCCTCGCGCAACAGTTCCGCCGTCGAGGAGAACTCGGAGTGACAGGTCAGCCCGCCGTGGACTACCAGCGGATCGTCGCTGCCACCCGACCACTGCACGCCCACCAGCCGGGCAAGCAGCCGCTCCGCGAGCTCGTGACCACGCGGGGCCGATGCTCCTGGCGCATAGATGGCAAAGTCCGCGCCCTGGCGTCGCGCTACAATCAATTCGGGGCTGTCCGCTGTCGCCGACCTCAGCCGGTTACCCAGTTCGCGCAGCACCTCGTTGCCCTCGGCCCCGCCCGCAAGCCGGTTGACGCGGGCGAAATCGGCAACGGACAGAATCAACAGGGCACCACCACCCTCCTCCCGGTCTTCCGCCAGCGCCTGGAGCCGGGCATCGAAATCGGCGCGATTGGACAGCCCGGTCACGGGATCGCGAAAGCTCTGTTCCTGAAGCCGGCTGATCTGGGCAAGCTGGCCCTCGAACAACTGGCGCAGTCGTCGCGCCATGCGATTCATGGCCTCCACCACCCGAGCCAGCTCCCGGGTCCGCGGCATGCGTTCCTGTACCGGGAACTGCTGCTCACAGATCGCGCGCGCCTGGGCCTCCACGCGGTCGAGGGGGCCCAACAGCACCCGGAGCGCCAATGCCGACAGCAGGGAGACCAGCAAGGTCACCACGAGAAACCAGATCAGCTGCCGCACCGTCAACGACCAGAGAGTCGCGTAGGCCTGACCGGGGTAGCTGAACACATCGACCCGGCCAAGACGCATCCAGCCCGAGGACACTTCCGCCGAGGCCGGCGGCGCTGCCAGCTGGATCATGCGCACAAACCAGTCCGGAACGCTCTCGACCACCAGTGGAAACTCCCGCTCCAGCACGGTATTGCCCTTGAGATCGACAAACTCGATACGCTGGAAATAGCCCCGATCCGACACGGCGTTGAACATGGTTTCCAGCGTCGCCGAATCGCTGTCCATGGCCGCCTGGGTCATCGACAGCGCCAACGAAGTTGCGGTGTCCTGGGCATGCACCTGCATCTGCCGCTCGACCAGATCGGCGTGGCTGCGGATGTTGATGAGGGTGTTGACGGAATAGAGCAGCAGAAAAAGGACGATGACGGCCGCGAGGAGTTGTCGGTATAGCGTCATATCAGAGGTCATCCCCTTTGTTTAACGGGAGTGTAAAGCAAACCCCCGGGGTTTCCAACGCAGCCACGAAGTGGGAACGCACCCCGCAAACTTGATGCTATCATCAGCGGGCGAATTCAGGATCCGGCCACATACGAATGCATTTGCGCAGAATAAGGAATCGGGGTCGAACAGGGAGGATCGCCATCGGATTGCTGCTGGCCGGCGTATCTCTGTGGGCCACCGCGTTCAACCACTTCATCAACGACCGCTCGCTTCAACGCCTGGCAGAGCTGCACGGCCCCATCGCAGCCAACCGGATCGCCCACTGGGACCGCCTGATCCGCGAGCATCGCGACCTCGACGAGCTCCAGCAGCTCCAGCTGGTCAACGACTTCTTCAATCAGGCCCGCTTCGTGGATGACATCGATCTGTGGGGCGTGAGGGATTACTGGGCGACGCCCATCGAGTTCCTGATCAAGGACGCCGGCGACTGCGAGGACTACTCGATCGCCAAGTACTTCACCCTCCGCGCCATGGGCGTGGACGAGAAGAAACTGCGTATCACCTATGTCACCGCTCTTGATCTCAACCAGGCCCACATGGTGCTGGCCTACTACGCCACACCCTCCTCCGAGCCTCTGATTCTCGACAATCTCGACCAACGGATCCGGCCGGCCTCGGAGCGAACCGATCTGCGCCCGGTCTACAGCTTCAATGCCGAGGAGATGTGGTTGGCGCGATCGCGCACCGAACAGATGCGCGCCGGCAGCCCGGCTCAACTGGGCCCATGGCAGGACATGCTGCGCCGCATGCGGGCACAGGAGGAAAAGTTCGGAGACTGAACAAACAGTGGATCCGCAGCTTTTGCGCGCGGAGAAGGCTGAAAAAAGGGGAAGCCCGGAAAAAAGAGGCTCTCCAGGAAAAAAGAGAGGGTCCGGAAACGAAAAAAGCCACCCGTTCGGGTGGCTTTCTTGTCACTTTTGTATGGCGACCCGGAAGGGACTTGAACCCTCGACCTCCGGCGTGACAG
>JBJHAZ010000201.1:0-4809 GCA_050485225.1 Gammaproteobacteria bacterium | reverse complement strand
GCCAAGAAGAGCCTCGCCTGGTTGACCCGCGACGAAGCCGAGGCGGTGGCGAAGGATCTGGGCGTGGAAGTGCGGCAGGTGCACGAGATGGAGCAGCGCCTGGCGGCCCGCGACGCGACCTTCGATGCCCCGGTGGATGCCGACGACGAGGAGAGCTACCAGGTGCCCTCCCAGTATCTCGAGGATCACCGTTACGATCCGGCGGCGGTACTGGAGCAGGAAAACTGGGAAGCGGTCAACTACAGCCGGCTCACCAGCGCCATGGACGAACTCGATGACCGCAGCCGCGACATCATCGCCAGCCGCTGGCTCGGCGAAGACAAGGCGACCCTGCACGACCTCGCCGATCGCTACGGCATCTCGGCGGAGCGTGTCCGACAGCTCGAGCAGAACGCCATGAAAAAGGTGCGCGCCGTCCTCGAAGCCTGATCGTCACCCTCGCACAGCCGCAGGGCCGCCCAGTCGCGGCCCTTTTTGTGGGCGACTGCTGCCCGTTCCGTCAACGGCCCCGTGGCCCGGGAGGTTCGTCCCCATGACCCAGACCCGTCATCTCGCCCTGTGGGGCGCTGTCTGCGCCTTTCTGGCCGTGGCGGCCGGGGCCTTCGGCGCCCACGGCCTGCGCCCGCTGCTGACACCGCAGCAGTTCGATGTCTACCAGACCGCCGTGACCTACCAGATGTGGCATGCGCTCGCCATGGTGCTCTGTGCGGCGCTGGTCCAGTCGGGTCTGGCCGGTGTCGGCGCGCGGCGTGCCGGCTGGCTGTTTCTGGTGGGCATCCTGCTGTTTTCCGGCAGCCTCTACGCGCTGACGTTCACCGGTATCCGCAATCTGGGCATCATCACGCCTTTCGGTGGTGTCTGCTTTCTCGCCGGCTGGCTGCTGCTCGGTCTCAATCTCTGGAACAGGAAAAGCAAACTGTGAATGATCCGATCCACACCCCGGACGACGCCGGCGCGATGCCGCGACTGGAGAGCCGTCGCAAGTCGATTCGCAGCTACGTGGTCCGCGCCGGCCGCATGACCGAGGGCCAGCGCCGCGCCTTCGAGCGCTACTGGCCGGCCTTCGGCCTCAGTCTGGACGACGGCCTGCTGGATCTGGATGCGGTGTTCGGTCGCCGCGCGCCGCGCGTGCTCGAGATCGGTTTCGGCATGGGCGACTCGCTGTTGCAGATGGCCGCGGACGAGCCCGACAAGGACTTCATCGGTATCGAGGTGCACCCACCCGGTGTCGGCGCACTGGTCAACAACGCCGGCAAGGCCGGCATCACGAACCTGCGCATCTACCTGGCCGATGCCGTCGATGTGCTCAACGAGTGCATTCCGCCTGCCAGTCTCGCCCGGGTGCAGGTCTACTTTCCCGATCCCTGGCACAAGAAAAAACACCACAAGCGGCGCATCATCCAGCCGCCGCTGGTGGCGCTGCTGGCCAGCCGCCTCGAGGCGGGCGGCCTGCTCCACCTGGCCACCGATTGGGAAAACTACGCCGAGCACATGAGCGAGGTGCTCGCGGCGGAACCTGCCCTCGAGAACTGCGCCAGTGATGGCGGTTATGTGGAGCGGCCGGCGTTTCGTCCCGTGACCAAGTTCGAGCGCCGCGGCGAACGGCTCGGCCACGGCGTCTGGGACCTGCTGTATCGCCGCCGGGACTGACATGGATCTCGAACTGCCCCACGACAGTCCGCTGTGGCGCTACGCCGTCGCCCTGTACGGCAGGCCCGGCGTGCGCGAATGGCTGCTGGGTCAGCAGGACCGGCTCGGCGTGGACGTCAACTTCGTGCTGCTCGCCTGCTGGTGCGGTGAGCAGGGGATCGCGCTCGATGAACAGGTGTGGCAGACGCTCGATGCCGCCACCGAGAGCCTGCGTCGCGTGGTGATTGCGCCCCTGCGCCGCCAGCGCCGCCAACTGGATGGGCTGGCTCCGGCGGCGGTGCGCGGCGCGCTGCTGCAGGCCGAACTGCAGGCCGAGAATGCGCTCCACGCCCAGCTGTGGCAGGCCTGTTACGGCCTCGGCGAGGCCGGCGATCACCACTGCTGGGCGCACAATCTCGCCACGCTGGCGCGCTTCCATGGCCTGCCCGGTTTCTCGGATCCGGACCGGCTGCTGCGCCACCTACCGCTGGCCGAATCCGGCTGAACGTCGGGTCGCGACACGGCGACCTGGATCAGTTAACATCGACGCGTTGTATCTCGCCCGCTGCGGCCACCGGCCGGCTCGCGAGACGTGCAGCCATTCATTACAAGGAATCCAGCGAATGAAACAACCCCTTTTCAAGGCCTGTCTGCTCGCCTCCAGTGTGGCTCTGGCAGCCTGCCAGCAGCAGGGTGACGCACCGGACGCCGACGTGGCGCTAGACACCCAGGAGAAGCAGATCAGCTACATCCTCGGTGCCAACGTGGCCTCCCAGTTCATGTCCCAGGACATGGAGGTGGATCCGGCGGCCTTTGCCCTCGGCTTCGAGGACGTGCTCGCCGAGCGCGATTCCCGCCTGAGCGAGGAAGAGGTGCGCGATATCATTACGGCGTACCAGCAGGAAGAAACCGAGCGCATGGAAGAAGCCTGGCGCGTGGTGGCGGATGCCAACGCCGAGGAGGGCCGCGCGTTTCTCGCCAGCAATGCCACGGAAGATGACGTGGTGGTGCTGGAGAGCGGTCTGCAGTATCGCGTGATCGAGGCGGGTGAAGGGGCTTCGCCGGGTCCGAACGATATGGTCGAGGTGGACTACCGCGGTCGGCTCATCGACGGTACCGAGTTCGACAGCTCCTACCAGCGCGGCACGTCGGCTACCTTTCGGGTCAACGAGGTGATTCCCGGTTGGACCGAGATCCTGCAGCTGATGCAGGAAGGCGCCCAGTGGGAAGTGTTCATCCCGTCCGACCTGGCCTATGGCCCCGGCGGCACCGGCGGCCTGATCGGCCCGAATGCCACCCTGGTGTTCGATATCGAGCTGCACAGTGTGATCGGCGAGGAGTCCGACAGCGAGTAGGTTTTCTACAGCCTGTCGATGCAAAAAAGGGCCGGGGGGTGACCCCCGGCCCTTTTGCGTTGTGTCGGTTTGCGTTGTGCGAGGTTGGCGGGGCCGGCCCCGTCGGAATCAGGGCTGTACCGCTACGGTGCCCTTGCCCAGCACTTCCTCGCTGTGGGCCAGGTGCAGTACGGCGATCATGCGGTCCTCGGCCTCGATGCGGATGGCCAGCGCCTCGCCCAGCTGGGAGAGGTCCCGCTCGAGGGTGGTCAGGTCGTCGGTGGCCTGGTACTTGTCGTTGAAGTCGAGAATGGTCTCGGTGGTGTCGTCGATGATGGTGAAGAGCTTTTTCGCCTGCTCGAGCCCGGCGTCATCGTGGAAATCGTGGCCTTCGCGGATGAGTTGATCATAGACCTCGAAATGACCGGCCGACACGTAGTCGACCATGATCTCGCAGAAGCGCTCCAGCCGGGTTTCACGAGCGTCAACGGCCTGCCCCAGATCGACCAGCATGACCAGCAGCTCGCGGCGTTCCTCGAGCCAACGGTCGATGATGTCGCTGACGCCGCCCCAGCGCTCCTGGGCGGACCGGCAATTTTCCAGCATGGCGGACTTCCTTCTCTCTTGATGGCCCCCAAGAATATGCAACCCGGGCGCCGGGGGCAATGACTATCGGCGGTTGTCAGTGGCGACGCAGCAACTGCAGGGTGGCCGCCACTGCAATGACCACAAAGGCCATCAGGGCCCAGCCGGCCAGGCTGACGCCCAGCAGCGACCAGTCCACCTCGGCGCAGTTGCCGTCGCCCTGCAACAGCATGGCGACCGCGTCGCGCAGCGGGAAAGCGTCGAACAGGTAGTCGGCCGGCGGACCACAGGCGGGCACTCGCTCGGGTGGCAGGCTTTGCAGCCACAGCTGGCGAATGGCAAAGCCGGCCCCGCCCAGCGCCGCCAGCGCGGTGAGCGCCGCGTAGAGGCGTGTGCCGAGCCGGCCGGGGTTGTGCAGCACGGCGACCAGCACGATCGCCGCCACCACCATGAACATGACGCGCTGGGTGATGCACAGGTAGCAGGGCTCCAGCCCCATGCCGTGCTGCATGTACAGGGCGAGGCCGAGCAGCAGCAGGGTGAAGGCGAGTATCAGGGCGTTGAGGGAGCGCGGGGCGGGCAGGGTCACGACGGCGTCTCGCTGGCGATGGGTGGCTGGATCAGTCGCCCGATAATAACAGTCGCCGCTCGCGGGCAGCAAAGGCCTCCAGCGCGGGCAGCACCGTGGCAAAGGTCCGGTGGTAATCGTCGAGGCGCGGTTCCACATGCTCGAGCGCCTGCTGCAGGGGTACCGGCCGGCGCAGGCGGCCACCGATGCGCACCAGCACGGCTTCCACAGTGTCCCAGCGGGCGTAGTTCTGCAGCCACGGGTGAGTGTCACCCAGCCGGGCCAGCGGCCGCGCGGGCGCTGGCATCAATGCGGCGCGGGCGTTGGCCGCCCGGTAGAACCGGTCGCAGAACTCGTCCAGCGGCTCGGCGCGATAGAGCGACCAGTGGCGCGCCAACAGGTGATCCCAGAGCACATCGGTGAGGATGCCGCCGTATCGGCGCCAGGGCGGGGGCAGCTCCCGTTGCAGGGCCCGCAGGGCCGGCAGCGCATCGCTGTAGGCGTCGATGGCGCGGTGCAGCCGGATGCCGGCCTCGATGGCGGGCGGGTACTCGCCGTGCAGCGGACCCTTCACGAAGTCGCCGAGAAAACCGCCGAGCTGCAGGTCCGGCTGAGGGCCGGACAGCACGATGTGAGCGAGAAAATTCACCGGTCCAGGGGGAAGTCGTACTGGCGGTAATAGTCGGCCAGGTA
>JBJHAZ010000200.1:0-4831 GCA_050485225.1 Gammaproteobacteria bacterium | reverse complement strand
CGACCGCGGCTACCTGCAGTTCGAGATCGAGTCGACCCAGGTATCCATCAGCCCGAGTCGCGACAAGGTCTATCTGACCGTCAATGTCCGCGAAGGTGATGTCTACACCATCGAGCAGATCGAGCTTGCAGGGGATCCGATTCTCCCCGAACAGGAGGTGCTCAATCTGGTCACTTTCAGCGCCGGAGACGTGTTTTCCCAGACCCAGCTGACCACGACCAGTCAGGTCATCACCGAGCGCCTCGGCAACGAGGGCTACACCTTCGCCGAAGTGCGCGGGTTTCCCGAGGTGGACGAGGACGCCAGAACAGCCAGAATCACGTTCTTCATCAATCCGGGTCAGCGCGCCTACGTGCGCCGTATCGAGTTCCGCGGCAACACCAAGACCGCCGATGAAGTGCTGCGCCGCGAGATGCGCCAGATGGAAGGCGGCTCCGCATCCGGCATCGACATCGAACAGTCCAAGGTGCGACTGGAGCGGCTGGGATATTTCCGTCAGGTGGACGTGGAGACTGTCGAGGTGCCGGGCACCAACGACCAGGTGGATGTGTTCTACACCGTGGAGGAACAGCCATCCGGCAGCATCGGTGCCAGCGTCGGTTACGCCCAGGGCCTCGGCATGGTGCTGGGTGCCAACCTGCAGGAAAACAACTTCCTCGGTACCGGTAACCGGGTCGGTATCAACCTGAACCGCAGCGTGTACCGCACCAGCATCGGCTTCTCCTACACCGACCCCTATTTCACCCGCGACGGGGTGAGTGCCGGTTTCGATGTGTTCTATCGCTCCACCGACTACGGTGAGCTGAATGTGGCCGAGTACACCACCGACAGTTTCGGTGGCAACATCAACTTCCAATACCCCCTGTCCGAAACCCAGCGGGTCGGAATCGGCTTCGGTTACGAGAACCTGTCCATCGATCTTGGTCTCTGGCCCGCCCAGGAAATCCAGGACTTCGTTCAGGACAACGGCGACCAGTACGATATTCTCACCACCAACCTGACCTGGGTTCAGTCGACCCTCAATCGCGGCTTCCTGCCCGATCGCGGCTATTCCCAGCGTGCCAGTCTCGAGATCAGTGCGCCCACCGGTGATGCCGAGTTCTATCGCCTCACCTATGCCGGCCAGTACTTCCAGCCGATCGGCCGGGACTGGACCCTCAAGTTCCGCGCCGATCTCGGCTATGGGGACAGCTATGGGTCCACCTCCAAACTGCCGTTCTTCAAGAATTTCTACGGCGGTGGTTTCGGCTCCGTGCGGGGCTACAAGCGCAATACCCTGGGGCCGCGCAGTACACCCACTTTCCCGGGCAATATCCGTCCCGACCCCTTCGGTGGCAACGTGCTGGTCGAGGGCGGTATCGAGCTGATCTTCCCGACACCCTTTATCGAGGACCGGCGTTCTGTACAGACCTCCTTCTTCTTCGATGCGGGCAACATCTTCGATACCAATTGCGGCGCCAGCCAGACCAGCTGTTTCTCGCCGGACCTGGGTGAGCTGCGCTATTCGTTCGGTGTCGGGGGTACCTGGCTGACCGGCTTTGGCCCCATTTCGGTCAGCTTCGGCCGCGCGTTCAACGACGGCCCCGACGACGAGACGGAGTTCTTCCAGTTCTCGCTCGGCCAAACCTTCTGATAAACACAACCTGATTGTTGGAGAATTGATGTGCGTAGCCTAAAGAACCTGTTCGCTGGGGCCAGCCTGGTGTTTGCGGCCTCTCTGCCCGCTCTGGCCGAGGCCCGTACCGCTGTGGTGGACTTCGCCGGTGCCATTTTCAGCACCGAGCGTGCCGAGGCCCTGATTGCTCAGATCGAGCAGGATCAGGAGTTCGTCAACCTCCGTGCCCGGGGCGAATCCCTCGACGCCGAGTTCCGCGCCCTCCAGGAGGAGTACCAGCAGAACGAGTTGACCTGGAGCGATGAGCGCAAGGCCCAGGCCAACCAGCGCGCCATGCAACTGAACCAGCAGCGCGAGCAGATCGGCCGTACCCTGAACCAGGCGGTGCAGTCCGGTGTCATGCGTGAACTGCAGCCCAAGGCGGCCGAAGCGCTTGAGGAACTGGTCAGGGAAGAGGGTGTCACCATCCTGATCAGTGCCGATGCGGTGTTGATGGCAGGACCCGAGCAGGACCTGACCGGCAAGCTGGTCGAGCGTATCAACCGCAAGCTGCGTTGATCGCAAGTCGGCCGGAGCGCGGCGATGGCATTGCAACTGGGTGATATCGCCGCTCGATTGGGCGCTGAGCTGCGCGGTGATGCCGCCGTCGAGATCCGGCATCTCGCGCCGCTCGACCGCGCCGACGAGTACAGCCTGGGTTTTCTGGCCAACCCCGCCTACCGCAAGCAGCTGTCCCACACCCGGGCCGCCGCCGTCCTGCTGCGAGACGCGGACGCGGCGGGTTTTTCCGGCAACTGCCTGATTCACCCCGAACCCTACATTGCCTTTGCCCGCCTCACGGCGTTTTTCGACCGGGCGCCCCAGGCGTCCGTCGGCATTCATCCATCGGCAGTGGTCGCTGCGGATGTCGATGTCGGGTCGGATGTTGCCATCGGCCCCAATGTGGTGATCGGCGCCGGCTGCACCATCGGTGACGGTACCGTGATTGGCGCCAACACCGTGGTGGAGGCGTACTGCCGTATTGGCCGGGAGTGTCGACTGGCCGCGAACGTGACCTGTTACCACGGCGTCAACCTTGGTGACCGTGTCGTCGTTCACAGCGGGGCGGTGCTCGGTGCCGACGGCTTCGGCTTCGCCAATGATCGCGGCCGCTGGGTCAAGGTGCATCAGCTGGGCGGCGTGACCGTGGGCGACGACTGCGAGATCGGTGCCTGTACCACCATCGACCGCGGCGCGCTGGGCGATACCGTGCTCGGCACCGGGGTGAAAATCGACAATCACTGTCAGATCGCTCACAACGTTCAGATCGGTGACCACACGGCCATGGCCGCTTTTGTGGGGATTTCCGGCAGTACCGTGATCGGGCGCCACTGTGTTTTTGCCGGCCGTTCGGGCGCCGTTGGCCACATCACCATCTGTGATAATGTGGTGGTGACTGCTACCACCGTGGTGACGAAGTCACTGCAGGAACCGGGGTCGTACTCATCCGGCCTGCCACTGGCGAAGACGGACGAGTGGCGTCGCAACGCCGTGCGTTTCAATCAGCTGGATCGGATGGCCAGCCGGATTCGCAAGCTCGAGAACAAGGAATCGCAATGAGCCGACCCGTCGGGCTGGCGTTACAGAAAAACCTGTCCGGGGAGAAACATGGACATCAATCAGATCAAGAATTACCTGCCGCACCGCTACCCGTTCCTGCTGGTCGATCGTGTGGTGGAAGTGGAGCCGGGCAAGAGTATTCTGGCCTACAAGAACATCACCACCAACGAGGAAGTGTTCAACGGCCACTTTCCCGGTACGCCGATCTTTCCGGGTGTCATGCTCATCGAGGCCATGGCGCAGGCCGCCGGCATTCTGGGTTTCGTGACGGTCGACAAGCAGCCAGACGACAGCTCCCTTTACCTGTTTGCGGGCATCGACGGCGTACGCTTCAAGCGCCCCGTGATCCCCGGTGACAAGGTGATGCTGCGTGCCGAAATTACTTCGGTCAAGCGCAATATCTGGCGTTTTCACACGTCGGCTCGGGTCGATGACGAGCTGGCCTGCGAGGCCGACATTCTCTGCGCCCTTCGGGACGCCTGAGGGCCGCTGACCATGATCGATCCGCGCGCGGATGTTCATCCCGAAGCCCGCTTGGCCGATGATGTCACGGTGGGCCCCTGGACGCTGATCGGCCCCGATGTGGAGATCGGGGCCGGTACGGTGATCGCCTCCCATGTGGTCATCAAGGGGCCGACTCGTATCGGTCGCAATAACCGCATCTTCCAGTTCGCCACCGTGGGGGAGGACACCCCCGACCTCAAGTACAAGGGTGAGCCCACGCGCCTCGAGATCGGTGATCACAATGTGATTCGTGAAGGCGTGACCATTCACCGCGGCACGGTGCAGGACCGGGCGCTGACCCGTATCGGCGATCACAATCTGCTGATGGCCTACGTTCACGTGGGCCACGACTGCAAGGTGGGCAACCACACGGTCCTGGTGAACAATGCTTCGCTGGCCGGTCACGTGGACGTGGGCGACTGGGCGATCCTGTCGGGATACTGCCTGGTGCATCAGTTCGTACGCATCGGCAGCCACAGCTTCGCCGGCGCCGGCGCCTTTCTCAATCAGGATCTGCCGGCCTTCGTGACCTGCTTCGGCAGCCCTGCAGAACCGCGCACCATCAATGCCGAAGGCCTCAAGCGGCGCGGGTTCAGTCGCGAGCAGATTGCGGCCATCAATCGCGCCTACAAGGTCATTTATCGCCGCGGCCTCGGGCTGGAGGAAGCCCGTACCGAGATCCGGCAGATGACCGCTCAGGAGCCGGCGTTGCAGCCGTTGCTGGACTCGCTGGAGAACCTTTCCTCGCGCGGATTGATGCGCTAGGGAACTTCTCGATAACTGCCGCGCTCGACATCCGGGTCGTCGAATTGCCCGGAGGACGATCAAGGAACGCTATGCGGATTGCTATTGTGGCCGGCGAACTGTCCGGCGATCAGCTCGGCGCCGGCCTGATTCGGGCGCTGCGGTCGCGCTATCCCGACGCTGTTTTCGAAGGCGTCGGCGGCCCCCGAATGGAGTCCGAGGGCTTTCACAGCCATTTCCCGCTCGAACGCCTGTCCGTGATGGGCTTTGTGGAGCCGCTCAAGCGCCTGCCCGAGCTGCTGTCCATGCGCCGCTGGCTGCGTCGACGCTACCTCGCCCAACGTCCCGATGTGTTCATCGGTATCGACT
>JBJHAZ010000199.1:0-4838 GCA_050485225.1 Gammaproteobacteria bacterium | reverse complement strand
CTTGCTGCCACCCCTGGCGCTGTACGTCCATATCCCTTGGTGTATCCGCAAATGCCCTTACTGCGATTTCAACTCGCACGCCGCCGGTGACCACCTGCCCGAGGCCGAGTACGTCGCCGCACTGGAGCGGGATCTCGCGCACGATGCCCGCTACGCCCAGGGGCGCCCGCTGCACAGCCTCTTTCTGGGCGGCGGTACCCCGAGCCTGTTTTCCGCGCCGGCCATCGGCCGCATCCTCCAGGCCGCCGAGCGCACCTTCGGCTTCGCCGACGACATCGAGATCACCCTCGAGGCCAATCCCGGCACCTTCGAGCAAGACCGTTTCCGCGACTTTCGCCACGCCGGCGTCAACCGGCTGTCCATCGGCATCCAGAGCTTCGATGACCAGCGCCTGAACACGCTCGGGCGCGTCCACAGCGGCGACGAGGCCCGCCGCGCCATCGGCATGGTGCGCAGCGCCGGCTTCGACAACTTCAACCTGGACCTCATGCACGGCCTGCCCGACCAGGGGGTTGCCGGCGCCCTCGCCGATCTCGACAGCGCGCTCGCCTTCGAGCCGCCCCACCTGTCCTGGTACCAGCTCACCATCGAACCCAACACCCTGTTCCACCGCCAGCCACCGGTGCTGCCGGTGGACGACACCCTGGCGGATATCCAGGAGGCCGGCAGCCAGCGGTTGGGGGATGCCGGGTTCGGTCAATACGAAATTTCGGCCTGGTCCCGGCCCGGCCGCCAATCACGGCACAACCGCAACTACTGGGAATTCGGTGACTACCTCGGCATCGGCGCCGGGGCGCACGGCAAGATCACCCTGTCCGAGGAGGGGCGTATCCTGCGCACCAGCAAGACCCGCCACCCCAACGACTACCTGGCGCGGGAACGGGATTACACCGCGAGTACGCGAGACGTGCCGCGGGAGGAGCGACCCCTGGAGTTCCTGATGAACGGATTGCGGCTGGTGGACGGCGTACCGGCCCGGCTGTTTGCCGAGCGCACCGGGCTGGACTTTGCCAGTATCGCCACTCGATGGCAGACTCTTGCGGAACGGGGACTCCTGCACCCGGCGGGCGAGCGACTGCGCGCCACCCCGTTGGGATTGCGCTTTCTGGACAGCGTACTCTCCGAACTGGATGACTGACCGGCGCGGCCACCGCAGCCGAGCCCAATCACAGCGAGCGCAACCACATGATCTACTCGGACCAACTACTGGCCCAGCGACTGGGTTACCTCGGGCTGGTGCCCTTCATCGCTGCAGCGGCGGGTCCCTGGGTGCTCTACGACCACACCCCCTGGATCCTGCAGGCCTTCCACTACTATTCCGCGATCATCCTGGCCTTCATGGCCGGCACCGTCTGGGGTGTACGACTGGATTACGGCAGGGCCGACCCGGGCACGCTGATCGTGTCGATCGTCATTGCGCTGGGCGCCGTGGGCAGCCTGCTGCTGCCCATGCGCGGCGCCCTGATCCTGCTGGCAGCGGGCTATCTCTTCCTGCTGCAGTGGGAGCGACGCAGGGTATTCCCCTCACTCGCGGTGGACTGGTACCCCATGCTCCGTCAGCGGCTGACCTGGACCGTGGTGGCCTGCCACATGATGGCCTTCTGGAACCTGTGGCTGCCACCGGCCTGATCCCTCACAGGCAGCGATAGGCCCGGTAACGGCGCTCGCCGTTGACCACGGGGCCGAGGGGTACGATGGTGTCGGCATTCAGGTCCACGGCCTCCAGCCGCGCCAGATCGTCCACCTCCTGGGTGACCACCCGCAGGTTGCGCGTCAGCCCTACCACCTCGGACTTGGTGGACGTGGTGATGTTGCCGCGCAGGGTGCAATCCCGCACCCGATCCTCGGGCACGATACGCACCTTCTCCGCCGCCGGAGTGGTTTCCACCCAGGCACAGCCGGAGAGCAGCGCCACACCGACCACGCCTGCCAACCAGAAAGATCCCCTACTGCCTTGTCGCTTGTTCATGCTCCGCATTCTCCTCAGCAACGGAAACGCCTAATATATATGGACACGGCGCCCTTGCCGAGCACCCGACACAAGATTCCGCACGTCGCCTGCCGGAGTACCCTTGCGCGGCGGACGGCCATTTGTTGGCGGTTTGACACAGTGGTATGATCGGCCGACCAGCCATTCCATTTATCACTCCCCATTAGCAGGAGACAAATCAATGAGCGACAACATCGTTCACGTAACCGATGCCAGCTTCGAGAGCGACGTACTGGGTGCCGACGTACCGGTACTGGTGGACTTCTGGGCAGCCTGGTGCGGCCCCTGCAAGATGATCGCCCCCATCCTCGACGACCTGGCCACCGAGTACGCCGGCAAACTGAAGGTTTGCAAGATCGATGTGGACGCCAACAAGGAAGCCGCCGCCAAGTTCAACGTGCGCGGCATCCCCACCCTGATGATCTTCAAGAATGGCGAGCTGGAGGCCACCAAGGTCGGTGCCCTGTCCAAATCCCAGCTGACCGACTTCATCAACGCCAGCCTGTAAGCGCCCTTAACGGCCCCGGCGAAAATCCCGGGGCCGTATTGTTATTTGGAACACAGCGGTTATACTTGCCGCAGCGCCTGGACGCCACCCCCCGAGTTATCACCCCGGACACCCCCCTGGCCGTCTGTCAACACAGACCCCGGTAGCCGATTCAATCTCCTACCTGTCTGCCGTCCGACACGTGGCATGCGGCGCGCCCCGAATAAGCCATTTTCCCCATCTACCTCCAAAAAAACCGCCCATCTATGAATCTGACTGATCTGAAAACCAAACCCATTGGTGAACTGGTCGAAATCGCCGAGAGCATTGGCCTCGACAACATGGCCCGCTCGCGCAAACAGGACATCATCTTCGGCATCCTGAAGCGCCACGCCAAAAGCGGCGAAGACATCTACGGCGACGGCGTCCTCGAGATCCTGCCCGACGGCTTCGGTTTTCTCCGCTCCGCGGACTCCTCCTACCTGGCCGGCCCGGACGACATCTACGTGTCACCCAGCCAGATTCGGCGCTTCAACCTGCGCACCGGCGACAGCATCGCCGGCAAGATTCGTCCCCCCAAGGACGGCGAGCGCTACTTCGCGCTGCTCAAGGTCGACACCATCAACTTCGACCGCCCCGAGAACGCCCGCAACAAGATCCTCTTCGAAAACCTCACCCCCCTGTTCCCTGACGAGCGCCTCCAGCTGGAAGCCGGCAACGGCTCCACCGAGGACCTCACTGGCCGGGTGATCGATCTGGTGGCACCCATCGGCAAGGGCCAGCGCGGCCTCATCGTGGCGCCGCCCAAGGCCGGCAAGACCATCATGATGCAGCACATTGCGCAGTCCATTACCCGCAATGATCCCGACGTCTACATGATCGTGCTGCTGATCGACGAGCGTCCCGAGGAAGTGACCGAGATGCAGCGCACCGTGCGCGGCGAAGTGGTGGCCTCCACCTTCGACGAGCCGCCGGCCCGTCACGTGCAGGTGGCCGAAATGGTCATCGAGAAGGCCAAGCGACTCGTCGAGCACAAGAAGGACGTGGTGATCCTGCTCGACTCCATCACCCGCCTGGCCCGCGCCTACAACATCACCGTGCCCTCCTCCGGCAAGGTGCTGACCGGCGGTGTCGACGCCCATGCCCTGGAAAAGCCCAAGCGCTTCTTCGGCGCGGCGCGCAACATCGAGGAAGGCGGCAGCCTGACCATCATCGCCACCGCGCTGATCGACACCGGCTCGAAGATGGACGAGGTGATCTACGAGGAGTTCAAGGGCACCGGCAACATGGAACTGCACCTGGACCGCAAGATCTCCGAGAAGCGCGTCTTCCCGGCCATCAACATCCGCCGCTCCGGCACCCGTCGCGAGGAGCTGCTGACCGCCGAGGACGAGCTGCAACGCATGTGGATCCTGCGCAAGCTGCTGCACGGCATGGAGGACACCCCGGCCATCGAGTTCCTCATCGACAAGCTGAAGGACACCAAGACCAACGACGAGTTCTTCCAGTCGATGAAGCGCAGCAAGTAAGCCCGAACTGCGCCGCAGACAGCCCCGCCCGGTCATCCGGGCGGGGCTTTTTTGTGCCCGGCGACATCAGCGCCGGTACCTCAGGCCCCTCGTTGACAGCGGCCCAATGTCTCTTAAACTGAATGAGCCGCCCGACGGCGCGCCCGAACCCGCGACGCGCATGGACTGCATCCCTGATCGGCCTCCGGGCCACCAACCACAAGAAGAAGGAATCCGCGATGAACCGTCTCTCACTCACCGGGCGACTGCTGTCGCTCTTCACCGTCCTGTTCGCCGTGGCCCTGCTCGGCGGCTGTAGCGGCAGCCCCGAATCCCAGGCCGAGAAGGTTGCCCGGCAATGGCTGGACGCACTCAACGCCGGTAACATCACCCGTGCTCAGGAACTGAGCACCGAGCCCACGGCCGGACTGATCCAGATGGCCACCTCCATGGGCTCCTCGCTCGCGCCGGGCAAGTACCGTATTACCGATGTCAGCGCCCGCAGCGAGTCGATGGTCCGCGTCGTGGTGGATGTGGAAAACGACGAGGACATGGTACTGGATCTGATGAAGGTCGACGGCAACTGGAAGGTGGGGATACAGAAGTAATTCCCACCCCTCTCCGCGTGTGAACAGGCGCTGCCTGCCGGCACTGGGCCTGGTTCTGGCCCTGTCGGCGGGACTGGCCTGGCTCGCACCCGGCGCCACGGGCACCCCCGCACCCCGACAGAACCCGGAGCTGGCCGCAGGCGATGTGGTGCTGCGCCATACAGCCAGCGTCTGGGCGCGAGTGTTTGCCCGCCTCAACGAACGCGACACCCGGTTCTCCCACGCCGGCGTGGTGGTCTGGCACG
>JBJHAZ010000198.1:0-4855 GCA_050485225.1 Gammaproteobacteria bacterium | reverse complement strand
CTCGGGAAGCTGCGCCTCGTCGATCTGGGCGACTGCTACCGTTTGTCCGTTGTCGTCTTTGTTGATCAGGATTCCAGCAAACATATCCACCTTCTTCACTTGGTCCGTTTAGTTACCGGCGACTCGGTGTCGCCCGGGAAAGTGCATGCACCTGATCCTGAAACACGTCCTGAAAGACAACAACGCAAGATACCAGTGCATGCTAACCTGCCAAAAGTTCGCCCATCTCAGCACGATGCGCGATTTCTTCGACATTCCGTGCACCGCCATGCAGCCCCGGTGGCCACATGGACGGCGGCTTTGTATGGACGACGCCTTTGTATGGACGACGCCTTTGTATGGGCGGCGCCTTTGTATGGGCGGCGCCTTGATCAGGCTGTGACCGCCAGCGTCAGGCCGTGGCCGCCAGCAGGCCGGCGGCCAGATCGTCCGCGTAACGGCTACCGCGCCCCAGGTGCTCGCTCAGCAGCGCGCGCTTGAGAAACAGGTGGCAGGGGTGCTCGTCCGCCATGCCGATACCGCCGTGCAACTGCAGGGATTCCTCGGCCACCGCCCGGAAGGTATCGCAGGCCAGCAGCCTGGCCCCTTCAGCCGTCAACTGCGCCGCCTCGCTGTCGAGGTCGTCCACTTGGCGGGCCAGACTGTCGGCCAGCAAGGCCTCGGCGCCCGCAACCAGCGCCTTGAGGTCGGCGCAACGGTGCTTCAGTGCCTGAAACATCGCCAGTGGTCGGCTGAACTGGCGGCGGGTCTGCAGGTATTCCACCGTCATGTCCAGCAGAGCACCGGCACCACCGACCGCGTCGGCGGCCAGGCCGAAGTCGCGTACCGTACCGAGCCGTCGGCACAGGCCCTTGCCCGCATCGCCACAGGCCAGTACCAGGGTATCGTCCACGGTCACGGAGGCGAAGGCCACGTCGAACAGGCGACGGGTTTCGTCCCAGGTCTGGCGCGGCGTCACGGTCACACCCGCCTGATCGAGACCGACGAGAGCGACACAGCCAACCGCCGCATCCCACACCAGAATGTGGGACGCCCTGTCCGCGGACTGCACCGCAGCGGCCACACCGGACACCGTGCAGGCCTCACCCGAACGCTCGATGCCCAGGGTGCCCTCGGCCAGCGGGGCCGCCACGAGCTGGCCGGCCATCAGCTGCTCCAGCCACTGCTCGCGCTCTTCATGATCGGTGGCGCAGAAGGCTTCGATAGCCAGCACGGCCGGCAGGTAGGGCGCCGCCGCCAGCTTGCGACCCAGCTCGGTCTGCAGCACCACGGGGCCATCGGCCTTCATGCCCAGTCCACCGAGGTCTTCCGGCACGGCGACCATCAGCCAGCCCAGCTCGGCTACGTGGTTCCAGGTTGCGTCCTCGGGGGCACATACCGCTTCGCCGCCCAGTACCTGGCGGGCCGAATCCTGCAGTTCGTTCAGTTCGACACTCATGTTCAGGCCTCCGTCTTCCAGGAACGCGGCTCACGCGGCATGTGCAGCATGCGCTCGGCGATGATGTTGCGCTGTATCTCGTTGCTGCCACCGGCGATGGACCAGTTGTAGGAATTGATGAAATCCAGATTCCAGATCCCGGTCTCCTGCGGGGCACCGCGCATGAAACCCACGTTGTACTGGCCTTCGAGGCCGCTCACCCGCAGGCCGAGTGCGGTGAACTCCCGCAGTACATTGGCGTAGTACAGTTTGACAATAGACGCGTCACCCACCTGCTCCTGACCGGAAATGCGCTTCAGCAGATACTGGTCGGCCACGGCACAGGCGGCGTCCACACGGGCCACCAGCTTGCCGAGATCACGGCGCACCGAGCTGTCGTTCTCCAGACCCTGCTTGCGAATCGCATCGGTCAGCAGCGGCATGGCATAGCGCATCCGCTGGGCCAGCTCCACCAGAGTCAGGCCCCGCTCGGAAGCCAGCGTGGCCTGGGCCACGGCCCAGCCATTGCCCTCCTCGCCGACGAGGTTTGCCACCGGCACTTCCACATCGTCGAAGAAAATCTCGGAGAACTCGTCATCGCCGCTGATCTGGGAGATCGGACGCACCGAGACGCCTTTGGAGCGCATGTCAAGGAGAAGGTAGGTCAACCCGGCCTGGGGCGGCCCCGAGTTGTCGGTGCGCGCCAGCAGCAGACACCAGTCGGCGTACTGGGCCATGGTGGACCAGGTTTTCTGGCCGTTGATCACATAATGATCGCCACGGCGCTCGGCTTTGGTTTTCAGAGAGGCAAGATCGGATCCGGCGTTCGGCTCGGAGAAGCCCTGGCACCAGACTTCGCCCTCGAGAATACCGGGCAGAAACTTCTTTTTCTGTGCTTCGGAGCCGCACTCCATCACGGTGCAGGCGGCGTGATACAGGGAGACGAAGTACATGATCAGCCGTGGCGCGTCGGCACGGGCGATCTCTTCGTAAATCACTTTCTGCTCGGCCAGTGAGCGACCGCCACCCGGCCAGCCTTCGGGCCAGTGGGGTGTGGCGTAGCCGGCGGCCACAAGCTTCTTGAACCAGTCGCGCTGGGCGTCGGCGAAGGCGTCCTGCTCCACGTTGGTCATGGCCTGGCGCCAGCCTTTGGGTACATTCTGCTCGAGCCAGGCTCGTACTTCCGCCCGCAGGGCTTCGGATTGAGTGTCCGTTTGCATGGTTTACCTTTTTCTGCTCATTGAATGCCGATCAGCCGCCCACCGCACCGGCGACGGCCGCCTTGCCCGACCGGCCGCTTCGGGTGCGTCCGGGAGCTGGAAAATTCTCCGGCGACAATCCGCCACGCCGACAGGGAAACGGCCGGGTCGCGGAAATACAGGATTGAAGCAGGCCGTATTGTAGCCGGATATCAACTGCACAGGGTGTCGCGCTGACGGAGAGCCGGGCGCACCGCAGGCCGGGCGCCGGGCGCCGTTGCAATCGAGGCTACTCTAACACGGATGCCCGAGCGGAGGAATCGAGGGCGCCGGCCGTGCGCGAGCGCTGACAGATCGCAAACCATTGACCGGCAAGACGAAAACCGGAGCCCGACGCATCGTTTCGGGGCCGTGTCGCCAGGCGCTGGCGGCCAGTGAGCGCAGCACAACGGTGCTGCGCAATCGTTATTGTCGTCGACGAACCGGGAGCCGCCCGGCGACTACCCGGCACAGCGCATCAGCCCGGGGTGACCTGTCGGGACTGGATGCCCGGGCCGGTCAGACTGCGACAGGCAGCAGCACCTCGATCCAGTCATCCACCACACGCACCTCGTAGGTATCGATGGGTTTGGTGGCCGGCAGGTTCAGCGCCTCACCGGTTTCCAGATTGAACTTGGCGCCATGCACCGGACAGGTGATGGTGCAGTTGCGCATCCGGCCATTGGCGAGCGGCTTGATCTGGTGGGAGCAGATATTGGAGACCGCCAGCAAACGGCCGCCGGTGTGGCACACCAGCACCCAGGTGCCGTTGATCTTGGCGCCCTTCTTGGATTCCGGCGGCAGCTCGTCCACCTTGCAAAAACGCGTGAATTCCTGTGACAACGTCCGTTACCTATCTGAAACTATTGAAAAAACCAAGTAAAAAATCGCAAACAACTCGCCCGCAGCGCGAGCCCCCGGCGATCAGCAAAGGCACCGACCGAAGGGAGCCCGCGCTGCGGGCGAGCCGACCGCCAGCATACCGGCAGGCGGAAAACGTTACTGACCGCTGACGTATTTGTCTACGGCGCGCTCGAAGTGACGGATGCGGATTTCCTGGTAGTTGCCCAGGGTCAACCCGGCCTTGGCACTCGCTTCCAGGCCCTCCTGCTGCATGATCAGGTTCTCGGTATCCTGGTCGAGAATGGCGCCGAAGCCCGGATCCATGCCTTCCGCCTCGGTGAACGACTGGTGGTCCTCCAGGCGGATCGGCTCGGCCGGGAAGGGACGGGTACCGTCCTTGGGCACCGGGCGCAGGAACATCACCTCGTAGATGCTCCAGCGGTGATCCGCCGGATCGGGACGGAAGCGATACACCATCGGCAGCGAAATGCCGGGGAACAGGAAGGTGTTGGGGAACACGGTGTAGGAGAAACAGTCCAGCAGCTCCGAGTCGGACACGCCCGACAGATCGGCGTTGGTGGCCTGCTCGAACATGTTGCGGAACATGTCGGCCATCACCTGGCGGGCAGTACCGCCCTCACCCAGGGAGCGCTGCACGTCACCCATGGCGCTGCTGTCACCCAGGGTGAATTGATCCAGCACGTCCTGTTCGGTGTATTTACCCTGCAGGTGGGGACTGAGCACGCCCAGTGGCGAAATGAACCGGTTCACGTGATCGCCGTAGATATCGTACTGCGAGTTGGCGTCGCCGTTGGACACGGACACCTGCGGGTGGGTATCCAGCACATGGTAAGCCTCCATGAAGGCTTCCATATTGAGCTTCCAGTTGGCCGGAATGCGCTTGACTACATGCAGGTTGATGTAACGGTTCTGCAGGTTCCAGGCCTCGATATGGGACTTGGCTTCGTCGCCGAGATAGTCCGCCAGTGACGGCGCATCGGCGTCCATGTTGATGAACACGAATCCACCCAGCCGCTCTACGCGCGCCTGGGGCAGCGAGAACTCATCCGGGTTCACATGGGGGAAATCCCAGTGGCACAGGGTTTCCTGGTGGGTACCGTCAAGATTCCAGGTCCAGCCGTGGAAGCTGCACTTGAACTCGGTGGTGCTGCCCTCGGTACCGGACGCACGCAGCTTGGTGCCACGGTGCAGACAGGCGTTGTAGTACGCGCGGATCTCGTCATCGGCCACACGGGTAATGATGAAGGAGTGACGCCCGATATCGTAGACATGGTAATCACCCACCTCGGGGATGTGTTCCTCGCGGCAGGCAAACTGCCAGGTGCGGGTCCAGAGC
>JBJHAZ010000197.1:0-4875 GCA_050485225.1 Gammaproteobacteria bacterium | reverse complement strand
GTATGGGGCCGCGCTGGATGTGGCTCGGCGTGCTGTTTGCCCTGTTCGGAACCCTGGCCGGCTTTGGCATCGGCAATTCGGTGCAGTCGAGTGAGGTGGCGCGGGTGATGCTCGAGACATTCGCGATTCCCCGCTGGGTGTCAGGGGTGGTCATGACCGGGCTGGTGGGCTTTGTACTCGTGGGTGGGGTGCGCCGGATTGCCGGTGCCGCCATGCGGCTGGTGCCGCTGATGGGGCTGATCTACCTGATCTGCGCCCTGGTGATCATCGGTTGGCACATCGCCGACGTGCCGGCGGCCCTGCGCGATATCCTGGTAGCGGCCTTTTCGCCCACGGCGGCGGCCGGCGGCTTTGTTGGGGCCGGCATCCTGCTGGGTATCCAGATGGGGGTGGCACGGGGCATCTTCTCCAACGAGGCGGGCCTTGGCAGCGCGCCCATTGCCCACGCCGCGGCTCAGGCGGACGATGCCGTGCAGCAGGGCTCCATGGCCATGCTGGGCACCTTCATCGACACCCTGGTGATCTGTACCCTCACCGGCCTGGTGATCATGGTCACCGGCGTCTGGACCGGCGACGCAGCGGGCGCGGCCATGACCGCGATGGCTTTTGCCTCGGTGCTGCCGGCCGGCGACATGATCCTTTCGGTGATTCTCGCCCTGTTCGCTTTCACCACCATCATCGGCTGGAGCTACTACGGCGAGCGCTGCGCCGAGTTCCTGTTCGGCCCCCGGGTGATCAAACCCTACCGCGTCCTCTGGACCGCGGCGGTGTTCGTGGGCGCGGTCAAGGGACTCGACATCGCCTGGCTGCTCGCCGATATTCTGAATGCGCTGATGGCCATCCCCAACCTGATCGCTCTGCTGGTCCTGTCGCCGGTGGTCTTCCGTCTGACCCGGGACTACTTCAGGGAGTCGTGATGCGATTCTCCGGCCGCGCCGGCTGGACAGCCGCACACCGGTGTCTCTATTCTCAACGGCAAGTGCCCAACCACACCGGAAATCTGTTGTGACCAATACCCTGTCCGAAAAACTGGTAATCGCGATTTCGTCGCGCGTCCTGTTCAACCTCAGTGAAAGCCATCGGGTCTATGAAGAGGAAGGGCTCGAGGCCTATGCCCGGTACCAGATCGAGCGCGAGGACGAGATTCTTGCACCCGGAGAAGCTTTTCCGCTGGTGCAGAAGCTGCTGCGCATCAACGATGTGCTGGATGGCAGCGGGGCGGGTGTGGAGGTAATCCTGCTGTCGCGCAATTCGGCGGATACGGGCCTTCGGGTGTTCAACTCCATCGAACACTACGGCCTCAATATCACCCGCGCGGCGTTCTGCTCCGGGGAGTCGCCGTATCGCTACGTGCCGTCCTTCGGCTGCCACCTGTTCCTGTCCACCCATGTGGAGGACGTGCGCAACGCACTGGATCATGGTGTCGCGGCCGCGTCGCTGATCTCCTCCACCACGGCCAACCGCGAGGACGACGACCTGCGCTTTGCCTTCGACGGTGACGCGGTGCTGTTTTCCGACGAGTCCGAGCGCATCTACAAGATGCAGGGCCTGGATGCCTTTGCCGCCCACGAGCGCGCCTCCGCCCATCAGCCACTCACGGACGGCCCCTTCAAGAAGTTTCTGCAGGCCCTGCACCGGCTGCAGGCCCGGTTCGCGCCGGGGGAGTGTCCCATTCGCACCGCGCTGGTTACCGCCCGCGCCGCGCCCGCCCACCAGCGGGTCATTCGCACTCTGCGTGCCTGGGATATCCGCATCGACGAATCGCTGTTCCTTGGCGGGCTCAGCAAGGGCGATTTCCTCAAGGCCTACGGTGCCGATGTGTTTTTCGACGACCAGTTGCAGCACTGCGAATCGGCCCGCAGTCTGGTGGCCACCGGCCACGTGCCCCACGGGGTGGCCAACGAAAGCTGAATGCGTATTCGGGCCCGGGAGCGGTTGGCGTGTGGACGCGATCGCGCCTATCCTTGCAGGGCTGGGTAGAGTGTTATAGTTGCCGGACTTTTTATACCTTGACCGTAACCGGCCTAACGTCAGTAGCTCGCCACGGGTGCCTGCCATGAAACTGCAACAGCTTCGCTATATCTGGGAAGTGGCGCAACACGATCTCAACGTCTCGGCCACCGCGCAAAGCCTGTTTACCTCCCAGCCCGGGATCAGCAAGCAGATTCGGATGCTCGAGGACGAGCTGGGCGTCGAGATTTTTTCCCGCAGCGGCAAGCACCTGACGCGGGTGACTCCGCCCGGGCAGGCGATACTGGAGCTGGCCGGCGAGGTGCTGCGCACTTGCAACAACATCAAGCAGCTCGCTCAGGACTACAGCAACCCGGACCGCGGCTCGCTCAGCATCGCCACCACCCACACCCAGGCGCGCTACGCACTGCCCGAGGTCATCCGGACGTTCATCGGCCGCTACCCCGAGGTGTCCCTGCACATGAACCAGGGCACGCCGATGCAGATTTCCCAGTCGGCGGCGGAGGGCGAGTCGGATTTCGCCATTGCCACCGAGGCCCTCGAGCTGTTCACCGACCTGCTGATGATGCCCTGTTACCGTTGGAACCGCTGCATTCTGGTGCCGCGCGATCACCCGCTCACCAAGGCCGACCCACTGACGCTGGAGGGCGTAGCCGAATACCCCATCGTCACCTATTCCTTCGGATTTACCGGTCGCTCGCGTCTCGATGACGCCTTTCATCGTGCCGGGCTCGAACCCAGGGTCGTATTCACTGCCAGCGATGCCGACGTCATAAAAACCTATGTGCGCCTGGGGCTGGGCATCGGTATCGTCGCCCACATGGCCCATGAGCCCGCCAAGGACAGCGACCTGGTGGCGCTCGAGGCCAAGCACCTGTTCAAATCCAGCGTCACCAGCATCGGATTCCGGCAGGGCACCTACCTGCGCAACTACATGTACGACTTTATAGAACTGTTCGCGCCGCACCTGACCCGAGAGGTGGTGGAGCACGTCTGCACGCTGCGCAGCCGCGAGGAGGTGCAGGAGTACTTTGCCCACATGGAGCTGCCCGAGTACTGACCCCGGGTGGCTCCCCTTGGGGCGCCGGCGCGTTGCCTGGGCGGGCTGAAATGGTTAAAGTGGCCGCCTTTCAGCCAACCAGCCCAGGAGTGTCGTGGTGGAAATAGCCTGTCTTGATCTTGAAGGTGTACTGGTCCCGGAAATCTGGATCGCGTTTGCCGAGAAAACCGGCATTGACGAATTGCGTGCCACCACCCGCGACATTCCCGACTACGACGTACTGATGCGCCAGCGCCTGCGCATTCTCGACCAGCACGGCCTGGGCCTGAATGAAATTCAGGAAGTGATTGCCACCCTCAAGCCGCTCGACGGGGCGCCCGAGTTCGTCGACTGGCTGCGCGAGCGTTTCCAGGTGGTGATCCTGTCCGACACCTTCTATGAGTTCGCCCAGCCGCTGATGCGCCAGCTCGGTTACCCGACCCTGCTGTGCCACAAACTCGAGGTCAGCGAGAGTGGCCGTGTGGAGGATTACCGCCTGCGCCAGGCCAATCCCAAGCGTCAGGCAGTCGTTGCACTCAAGAGCATCTACTACCGCGTCATTGCCGCCGGGGACTCCTACAACGACACTACCATGCTCGGCGAGGCCGACGCCGGTATCCTGTTCCACGCCCCGGACAATGTCATCGAGGAATTCCCCCAGTATCCTGCCGTCCACACGTTCGAGGACCTGCGCAAGGAGTTCATCAAGGCGAGCAATCGCGACCTGACCCTCTGAGCGTTACCGCCCGCGCGGATGTTACCGAGTGTTACCAAAACTCGCAGATTTGTTATCGGTCGGTTACATGAGGAAACGTCTGGGGCAGGCGCGCCGGGGCGGATTATTGGCAACCCTTTGTTTTTAATGGCCTTGTTATTGTTGGCACGCATACTGCTCTTGTATAGGCATAACAATAAAAAGTTCCATTAACCCGCAAATAAAAATAACTCGGGCAATAATGATAAACAGAGAGGTTGCAACTGGATCGATCAGGACATGGCCGGTAAACGGTAAACGTCAGTATCGGTAACAGGAGGGAGGCCAAGTGGCCTCCCTTTTACGTTGCGGCACCGTCATCCTCCGGCGGCACCTGGCCATTGATACTCTTCCAGCCGGCCCAGGCTCAACCCTTGCGGTCGTCGGTCAGCCCTTCATCTGCTCCAGCTGCTGCAACAGCACGGCGATCTTGTCGACCGACTCCCGGTACTCCTGGTGCGGATCCGAGTCGGCCACGATGCCGCCGCCGCCCCAGCAATGCAGCTCGCCGTCCTGGGCAACCAGTGAGCGGATCACGATGTTGGTGTCCATGTGACCGCCCACATCGATATAGCCGATACAGCCGCAATACAGCCCCCGGTGCAGGCTTTCCGTCTCCTCGATGATTTCCATGGCACGGCGCTTGGGCGCCCCGGTGATGGAGCCACCGGGAAAGGCCGCCAGCAGCATGTCGATAGCGGTCACCTCCGGTCGCAGCGTGCCGGTGATGGTGCTGACCAGGTGATGGACATTGGGGTAGGTTTCCAGTTCGAACAGCCGGTCGGCGCGGATCGAGCCCGGCTCGCAGCAGCGCCCCAGGTCATTGCGCAACAGGTCCACGATCATCAGATTCTCGGCACGATCCTTCTCGCTGGCCAGCAGCGTGGCCGCGTTCTGCCGGTCTTCCCCGGGGGTGTCGCCGCGCCTCAAGGTGCCCTTGATGGGGCGGGTCTCCACCTCTCGGCCACGGATTTCGATAAAGCGCTCCGGCGAGAAGCAGAGGAACTGGCGCTGGCCATCGTCGAGCCAGGCACTGAAGGGCGAGGCGAGGGTGTTTCGCAGGCGGCGGTAGGCCTGCCAGGGGGCGCCCGCAAAGGGTGCCGCCCAGTGC
>JBJHAZ010000196.1:0-4881 GCA_050485225.1 Gammaproteobacteria bacterium | reverse complement strand
GCGGTGGGCCGTGCGGTGGTCTTCCGGCGTCAGCAGCGCGATGGTCGAGCTGGTTTCGGTCAGGCCGTAGGCGTTGGTGAAGTTGCAGTTGGGGAACAGGTCCAGAGCCCGGGCAATCAGCTCCGGTGGCATGCGACCGCCACCGTAGGCGATGGACTGTACCGCCGGCAGGGTGGTGTTGCCGGTTTCGTCCATGCGCGCAATGATGCGGGCGAGCATGGTGGGCACCAGAAAGGCGTTGGTGACCTGCTCCTGCTCGGCCAGTTGCAGCCAGGTGTCCGGATCGAAGGCCGGGAGCATGACGATGCGGCGCATGGAGTAGATGGAGCTCAGCAGCGCCGAAATGCCGGCGATGTGGTACGGCGGCACGCACACCAGCTGGGCGTCGCTCTCCTCGGCCGCCATGAATTCCACGGTGCCGAGAATGTAGCCGAGCAGGTTGGAGTGACGCAGCAGGGCGGCCTTCGGGGCGGCAGTGGTACCGCTGGTGAAGATCTGCGCCGCGATGCCCTCGCCCTCGCGCTCTTCACCGCTGGCACCTGCGGCTGCGGCTTCCGCCGCAGCGACGAAGTCCTCCCGGGTGGCGCAGGTATGACCCTGGCTCAACCGGTTGGTACGGGCCGCATCACCGATGACGTACGCCGGCTGGATGCGGTCGAGCAGGGCGCCGAGGTCCGCATCGGCGAGCCGGTAATTGAGTGGTACGTAGGGAATCCCGGCCAGCGCCGCACCGAACAGTGCGATGGGCGCCGCTTCGCTGCTCTCGTCGAGCAGGGCCACGTGGCTGCAACCGCTCTTCAGGAACTCCTCGGCGGCACCCTTCGCGGCGTCCGCCAGTTTTCCATAGGTCCAGCGGCGGCCGTCGCAGACCAGCCCGACCCGGTCGGGGCCGGCCTCGGCTGCCATTTGCAGAATCAGAAAAATATTCATCCCTGGACAGCTCTCAGTCAGAGGAGGGAAGGGGCTTGGCATCCTTGATCTGGAGCACTTCTCCGTCGATGGACAGTGAACCCTTGCCGGCCTTGACGCACAGCAGCTCCACGGAGCCGTCGGCGTTCACGTAGCGCTTGCCGATCAGTGTGCCGCCGGCCAGGGCGTCGTCGATGGCCTGCAGTTCGGCGGGCTTGTCGTCGGCCATGGGTGCGCCGCCGCACAGGACGGTCAGGCCGCTGCCCTTGATGACCATGACTTCGGTGTCACAAACGGCGCTTTTCAGTTTGGTTCCTGGTTTCATGATGTTCTCGTCTCGTCGTTGTGTGTCAGGCGATGGCGCCGGCAGCTTTCAGTTGCTCGATGCGCTCCCATTCGATACCCAGTTCCATGAGCACGATTTCGGTGTGTTCGGAGGCCTCGGGTGCGCGGGTGGTCTGCACCGCTGCGTGGTTGAACTGGACCGGGCCGCGAACCAGCTTGATGGGCTCGCCACCGTCGGCGGCCTCTACTTCGAACAGCATGTCATTGGCCAGCGCCTGGTCGTCGGTGGCGATGTCCATGAGAGTCTGGACCGGCGCCCACTGGCCGCTGTAGGTCTTCAGCTTGGCGCGCCAGTATTTGAAGTCCTTCTCGGCAAAGGCCGCAACGATGATCTCGCTGGCGGCTTCCCAGTTCTTCATCAGGGCTTCGGGGGTGGAGAAACGCTCGTCCTCGGCCAGTTCGGGGCGGCCGATGTGCTCGAAGAAGCTCTTGATGTGCGGGCCCGGTGTGAGGGTGCACATGTTGATGGTGCCGCCGTCGGAGGTGTAGTAGTTGCCCATCAGCGGGTTGTTGGGGTTGGCGCCGGAGGAGGGCATGCGGTTGCCGGAGATCTGACCGTACTCGATACCCATGTCGATGGAGGTGCCGGCGGCCCACCAGGCGGTGCTCAGGAGGGAGACGTCCACTTCGCTGGTTTCGCCGGTACGCTCGCGGTGGAACAGGGCTGCGGCGATGCCGCCGGCGATGTTCATGCCGCCAATGGAGTCGCCGAAGGCCGGGATGCCCTGGGCCAACGGGCCGGCCAGCTCGGGCGGGGTCATGGCCTTGGCGATGCCGCTGCGATTCCAGAAGGCGGTGCCGTCGAAGCCGCCGGTGTCGCGCTCTTCACCCTTGTCGCCGTAGGCGCTGCCGCGGGCGTAGATGATGTTCGGGTTGACGGCACGGATGTGCTCCACGTCGAACTTCATTTTCTGGCGTTGCTTGGGGAGGTAGTTGGTCAGGAAGACATCGGCGGTCTTGGCCAGCTCGTAGATCACTTCCATGCCTTCGGGCGTGGAAATGTCGACACCGACACTGCGCTTGCCCCGGTTGGGGTGTTCCACGAAGGGGCTGCGGTTGGGGTTGGTCTTGATGCCGCCCAGATTGACAAAGCCGCGCTGGGTATCGCCGCGCACCGGGTGCTCGATCTTGATCACGTCGGCGCCCCAGTCAGCCATGATGGCGCCGGCGGCGGGCACGAAGGTGAACTGCGCCACCTCAAGGACCCTTACGCCTTTCATTACCTGAGTCATAAGTCCTCCTGAATATCCTGGTCGCGTATCATACTGTTCAACAGCGTTGTTGCATAGGCCCTGCACATCCGGTATAACGGACGTCAGTTTCGTGGCAACACGCGGGTGGGTTTTTGTCGTTTGACCCGCTGGGCGACGTGGGCCCTAATCATACTAGGAACCCGGGGGTAATTCATGGAAATCAACAGTTCTATCGCGGCAGTGGTCACCGGCGGTGCTTCAGGTCTGGGGCTCGCCACGGTGGAGGCGCTGCGCGCCGCGGGCGTGAAGGTAGCGATCTTCGACCTCAACGAGGAAGTGGGCGAGAAAGTGGCCGCCGAAACCGGCGCGATCTTCTGTCAGTGCGACGTGCTCTCCGACGAAAGCGTCGATGCGGCCTTTGCCAAGGCGCGGGCCGCCAACGGGCAGGAGCGCATTCTGGTGTGTTGCGCCGGTGGCGGCAATGCCATTCCCACCGCGCGGCGCGACAAGGAAACCGGCGAGGTGAAGATCTTCCCGAGCGACAAGTTCGAGTGGGTCCTCAAACTGAACACTGTCGGTACCTTCCGCTGCATTACCCGCGCTGCTGCCGGCATGATGGAGCTCGAGCCCATCAACGGCGAGCGTGGCGTGCTGATCAATACCGCCTCTGCGGCGGCCACCGAGGGCCAGATGGGGCAGGCGGCCTATTCCGCGGCCAAGGCGGCGATCGTCGGCATGACGCTGACCATCGCCCGGGATCTGGCCCGCGAGGGTATTCGTGTGAACACCATCCAGCCGGGTATCTTCCACACCCCGGCCATGTCCCGCGCCACGCCGCAGATGCTCGAGGCACTGGGCGGTATGGTGCCGTTTCCCAAGCGCTTGGGGGATGCCAGCGAGTTCGCCAGCCTGGCAATGGAAATGGTGCGCAACGGCTACATGAATGGCGAGACGGTGCGTCTCGACGGCGCGATTCGCATGCAGCCGCGCTGACCGTCAGCGGTCCGTTGACCCCTTAAAAACCCGGGCCTGTCCCGGGTTTTTCGGTTTTGGAACCCTGTTATTCCTTCCTGCGTCTCAGGCCGTCCTGCTCGCGGGGAATATCAAAGTGCTGCATGTAGGGCGCAAAGCGTTCGGCCACCTCGCCTTCGTTCAACCCGTAGTCCTCCAGCGCGTACTGATTGACACCGCGGGCATCCTTGGGATTGCGGCGGTGCCAGTCGGCGACGGCTTCTGCCACCGGCTCCGGCGTATCGATGCCCAGGGACCCATGGATGTCGCGCATGGCCACCGCCGGGTTGTCCACCAGCCGGTAGTAGTCGGCGTGGGTGACGCGCTCGGCCTGGGGGGAATTGGCAAAGGCCATGATGCGGTCGATGTGTTGCGCCACAAACTCGAACAGCTGCCGACCCACCCGCGCCCGGTCCACTGGCGCGTCATACAGCGCGCTGCGCAGCGTGAAGGTAAGCTTGCAGATGGAGGCCAGGGTTTGCACCGGATCCCGGTGGGTCATCACGAACCGCGCCTCGGGGTGGATCGACAGGATGGTGTCCATCGCCAGCAGGTGGTTGGGGTACTTGAGCGCCCAGCGCGGTTGCGGGCAGCGCCACTGAAAGAGTTGCAACTGGCGTTTGTGGGTGCGGTAGGCTGTTTCGAAATCCAGCTCGTTGAGCAGGTAGTCGAAGTAGGCCGGCACATCGAACAGGTTGTAGAAGCCGGCCGCCGCATAGCTGTGCTCCATGATGGCGTGGCACTCCTCGGGGCCGTCCGCGTCCACCAGGTGCATGGCCTCGAAGCCCTCCACCTCGGGGCGATTTCGGCGCCGGCGTTCGGCTTCGTCGGCCTTGCGGCGGGTCACCGAGTCGGGATCGAAACCGGGCGGTGGCGACGGCTCGATGCCCTCCCAGGTGCGGATCAGCCGGAAGCGCTCGTCGTTGTCGAACAGATACTGGAAGAAGGTGGTGCCGGAGCGCGGCAGGCCGGTGAGGAAGACCGGTCGGTCGATGACCTCGTCGGTGATATCGGGGTAATCATCCACCCAGCGCAGTCCTTCCAGGCGACTCACGGTGCGGTCCTCCAGGGCGCGGCGGGCAAAGCCCTCGCCCCACTCGGGCAGGCGCGCCTCCTCGTTCAGGGAGTCCACCAGTCGTTCCAGGTGGGCGTGAAGATGTGTTTCGGGGTCGCTGATACCGGCGCGCTCTTCGGCGGCGGCGATGATGTCCCGGGCATTGAGCATGAGGCTCTCCTTGCATTGGAATCGGGCGGCACCCCCGGGATGGTAATGGGCAACCGGTGCGCAGGCACAGGTGCTCAGGGGTTCGGGTGTGCCGCATGAATACGGTTGATCTGCTGGACCAGATCCCTTGGCAGGACGGTCGTCAGGGCCGGCAGGTTGTGGATCAGCTGCTCGGGCCGGCTGGCCGACATGAGCACC